>CAILLX010000036.1 GCA_903835185.1 uncultured bacterium
CTTTTGCCAAGTCCAGCGATCGGATGCTCAGTTAGAACATCATCTGCACCGTTTGATAATCCAGAAGATATACTCGCGGCGACGGCGGCTAACCACCGCGCATTCCGCCGGATAACTGCGGGTTTACATCCCTGCTAACAACTAAGCGATACACGCTACCTACGGAAAAAGACCGGGAGCTGGCAATAGCTGGGCTATCATTGGATGATTAGCTAGACAGAGGGCAAACTTCACCGCCCCACTCGTATCAGCATGGGCTCGAATATGCTTTCCCATACTCAAAAAGAGTATAATTGTACTCAAAAAGAGTATAATTAGGTCCAGGAGGTCTGCTAGCCATGTACGACACACTATTCGGGAACAACGTAGCTAAGCTTTGCCTTCTCTACATCGTCAACTACGGTGAAGGACACATCAATGGAATCGCCAAAACTTTCGCGGTCTCGCCTTCTCAGGTCCAGAGGCAACTGGTGAAACTTGAAGCCGATGGAATTCTCGTGAGTCAGTTCTCGGGGAACACTAAGAACTTCCGCATTAATCCCCGACTGTTCGTCAGAAGGGAACTCACGTCCCTGATCGAAAAAATGCTTGCGTGCCTGCCAGAAGCGGACAGCCAGAAGTATTTTCGCCAGAGACGCCGACCTCGGAGAACAGGCAAAACATTGTCAGGCGGCTCATATGCAAATTGATGAGACCACGACTAGAGAGCAGTTGGCAGCCATCATTGTGGACAAGTTACTTCAGCACAACATTGATGCGGTGCTTGTTGGCGGCTCAGTGGTGAGCATTTACACAGCCAACAGGTATGCTTCGGACGACCTGGATTTCATAAGTCCGGCCGCACATGACCGCATCGTGAAAGCTATGGCTGAGCTCAGCTTTAATCGAACAGCCGGCGGAATGGGCAAAGATTTCGAACATCCAAAGACACGCTTTACCGTTGAATTCCCGACTGGTCCGATATCACTTGGCGAAACAGGTCCAGTGACTCCAGACGGGAGTATAGAGGTCGATGGGATAACTGTAAGGATGCTGTCACCAACCCAATCTGTAATGGACCGCTTACTGTGGTTTTTTTACGGCAATGATCGGCAATGTCTGGATCAAGCGGTCTGGGTAGCGGAGGCATACCCAATTAACGTGGAGCAGTTGCTTGAATGGGCACAGCGTGAGCCAGATCAGGAAAAAATCCAGCAGAAGCTACAAGTGTTTCTTAAGCGCATCCAGCGGCAGAAAGCATAAGCATTGGCACCAAGAATAGTGCATCCTTGCCATGCTTAAATACTGCCAGAAAAGGTCATTTGAGGCAAACTTCACCGAATCCTTCCGATGAGGAATCCGCAGCGGAGCGTATTTGCGTGCGGCAGGCTGCGCAGATGGAGCAGCGCGACATCCGCGTAGCCGGAGCACTTATGTAAGATGATTCTCAAACGCATATCTTACCAGCGCAGCACGACTGTTTAAGTTCAATTTCTTACGCAGTCGCGACACATGAACCTCAGTGGTACCTTCCGTAATATGCAAAGTCTCAGCAATTTCTCTATTAGACAGACCACGTGCCACTTTGCGCAACACCTCAATCTCACGTGTGCTGAGCTTGACACGCACCATCTCCTGTCCTTCCTGCCGCTGTGTCAGTTCGCGCGTCGAGCTGACAACTGAAGTAAGCTGCGAGCATAAGTCTGTCAGTTTGTCAATATTCTTACTCTGAGTCTCGACTATCTTATAAAGGCGTGCCTGACTGACAGCTATCGAGAGCTGGTTAGCAATCCTGACGAGCAGATTAATTTCGCCTGTTGTCCAAAGACGAACAAAATCAGCTTGATCTAGATGGATTAAGCCCAGCAGCCGCCCTTGATAAGTCAACGGCACCATCAACATCGACATAATGCCATAAGAAAGCATGTCTGATTTGACATCTTGAGCCAGAGCAAAAGTGTCTTCACGCACAACAACTAACGGTCGCCGCTCGCCTATATCAAGCAAAAGATCGTGATACTTTGAAAAAATCTGACTGCGTTCCGAAATCGGCTCCAGGTGCGGACGCGTGACCTGCCTGGTTATACGCATATGCTCCCCGCCTTCTCGCAGCAAGCAGATGATAGTCCGCGAGACCTTAAATTCATCCGAAAGGCTTTGTGCTGCCTTGTCCACAACATCATCCAGATCAAGAGAGCTGTGAATAGCTACTATCAGTCGGTTAAGCAAAGCTTCTTCCTGTGAAGATCTCTCTATACGTCGATACATCTCCCGCAACTGTTCTTGAAGTCTGGATCGCTCAAGATTGGTGGAGATTGATCTGGGCAAAAACCGATAATACTCTCCCAGTTTCGGCAAGTAGTCGCTGGCCCCATAACGTAAAACGTCCATGGCAAGTTCTGGACTATCCACTCCAGTAATCACAATGATTGGAGAGTCAGGAGCCAGTTCATGCAATTTAGCTATGGCCTCGGAGCCTTTCATGTCGGGCAAATTGTAATCCATAACAACAACATCAAACGGCTCCTGCGAGAGCTTTTCTATAGCAGCTCCTGCCGTCTGTGCTGTTTCGACATCACAATCAGGCGCCAGCGATCTTATAGCCTCTTCACAGATAGCCAGATGTGCCGGGCTATCTTCAACAAGAAGCACTCTACGCTTCTCCAGCTTTCTAAAACGCAGTCTCTCCGGCTCACCCATTTCCATACTGACCAAACGAAAAGGTTGCTTGCACTTCTTATCCAATTAAACCCTATTTCGGCCTCACAAACATAAGTTGCGGGATACAACTTTATCAACAATCCTATATAGAGGTAGTACTTGGCATTTGCTATAAAAGAGATGTGGGGACTGCAAACGAGTGTCCGCACTCTGCTCCCACAAATGTTTAACCCAGAATGAGGTATTCCCTCGTCACTCGCAGGAGACTCGATCTAACGAACCCAGTACCCTTGCATAGGCCCACCACCAACCTACCCCCCCTTTGTGAGGCTAGGCAACCCTGCGAGGACTAAGAAGAGCAGCCACCCCCCCGGGCTGCTCTTCATTGTTGTGGAAATATGGGCTGCTGGAGACATAGTGAGATAATATACTCGCCATGAGGACACGAACCAGCTTATCTGCCCTAATAATCCTGATAGCCAGCACCTGTATGGTGCTGGGAAGCAAGGCAACTGCCGCACCGGCTAAAGCTGGCTGGCAAGTTTTAGTCCTGAATCAAATTGGTGAGACTACTAAATCGTCTCCTCCCAAATGGTCCACCACCTGGTCTGACGGAAGCACAGCCAAGCAGATCGACGGTTTTATAGTCTCTGCCAACAATCAGCTCTGGAGTTTGAAGGTTTTGCCAAGTGAAGGCGCCTGTAGCTGCAAAGAGGGCAAATATCCATTTTCTTACAGTGTCGATCACCTGGTTGCCACTACATTGAGTAACCCGACAAGATTTAAAGTGCTACTGGGCGAGACAGCTCTTGAGTCTGCCCGAGCAGTCATGCGCGATCATCAAGCTTCTTGCGATGGCATAAAACAGCTACCAGGACAACCTGATTCGACCGAATCATACGAGCGCAGCCGTCTGAGACTGCTTTCTAATTACAACGGCAGGCTGGGAGTTGAGTTAGTTAGCGAATCGTTTTACTACGGTCGCCCAACCGCCATGGTGTCAAACGACTGGGCCTCCTACCGGCTGGACAAAGATCCAGTAACACGACAAACAAAGAGCTCCTTACCATCCGGGGCAGCCAGCGAAGCCGTCTCCAGATTTACCAAGCTAGCTACTTCTGAGCGCGAACAGTTTAGCCCGGGCGATTTCAGTCATTTTGTCTTTGTGCCATCTAACGGTGGCACAGCTGTGGAGTTTGGTGTGCCCGGCACTGCAGAGGCGGTGCGTAATCAGGTACGAATTATTCGTATTGATCGTCCTGACAATATTGATGACTCATGTGAGAAGGTCAAACAGTCTTTTGTATCCTTACATCCCAAATTGATTAAGTGGAGTAAAGCAAGTTTTTACACAATTGCTCCTGATAGCTCTGCAGCTGTTTTTGCTCTTGCTGGCAACCTTTACTGGCAATCTGCAAACGGCAAACCAAAGCTGCTCGGACCGGTGAAAGCTGTAAGGGGCTGGCAATGGCACCACGGTGCCAGGTAGACAGATCTTAGTCACCAAGACTTACACTCATCTAGTGAAGATCGACACAATATATGTTAAGAATAAGACGGAACAAACAGTTGGATTCGACTAGAGCATCTATGCATGGTTTAGTTTTGAAGAGTCCTATTACTAACTGCCCCGAGAATCCAGAAGGAGAGTGTCATGTCCCATACAATCGTTGCTGATGTTTGCGAAGGAGCATCGGATTGCATCCCGGTGTGTCCAGTAGAATGCATCCATTGGGCAGAAGGCAAGACCAATACCAAAGGTACCAAATACACCTTTATTGATGATTCTCTCTGCATCGATTGTGGCGCCTGCCTGTCTGTGTGCCCGATTGAAGGTGCAATACTTGACGAGTGGAAGCCGGAGCTACAAAAGCCATAACATTGGCTCAAAGACGATCAGCGCAACTTCAGGTCAAGAGTTAGCACCATATACGGTGTTGATCAAAAGCTTTGAAACTGTAGAATAATGGACCAGCTGTCAGTTGTTTTCGACAGCTGGTTTCGTGTTCCTTGAAGCTATCACTTGTCAATCTGCTTTACTTGCAGTTTTGGACAGCATCCTTTCAGTCAGGCATACTGCCGGTGGCAGACACTCCAGTGCCAGAGCTTGCTGGTTGTAGCAACTTGTTTATGCAGAGCACTCATCAGCCTGCTACCAATCAGTTGGGCTGGAAGAACTGGTCAGCATAATCACGTATCACCTCCATACGGTTGGATAGTTCTTGATAAAGTAGCTCCCGTGCTCCTTCATTTGCTCCTTGTGGAACATAAACAGGCTCGCCAAAAAGATAGAGAAGCGGCGTTCCCCACAACGGTCCCATAAACTTGTCCCATGACGGGAACCACCAGGAGGAGCGCGACCGGCAAACAAACGGGACGATGGGAAGCTGGGTCAGTTGAGCCAGCCGGATAATACCTGGCTTGATCTCATAAATAGGTCCTCGCGGTCCATCCACCATAAAAGCAATGCTCTGCCCGCTTCTGGCTGCATCCACCAACGCCTTGGCACCTTGAACTGCCTTCCTCTTTATGGAGCCTCGCACAACAGAAAAACCGACAGCCTGGCAAGCTCGCGTGATTATCTCGCCATCACGGCTGTCACTGATCAATATCGTAAGCTTGCAGCGAGGCTTCAGTCCAAGCAGCCCAACCATCCGTCCATGGAAAACAGCATAAATAGCCGGACTGTCAAGAGCTGCATGAGATACGTATGGCTGTGCACCAGGGGCAATTATCCTGGTTATCTTATAACCGCTGTCCACCATATCTATCCCGTGCTGCGAACCCCATGCCAGCATATCCAGGCGCAGCGAATCGAGCGACGGGATATAAACCATCCATTTGGTGAGCTTGCCTAGGAATGAAAGTTTTGACATAGAAAAGAGGATATAACATGCAGAGCAAGCGCTGTAAGAGTCTGGCAAGCACGCACTGATACGGTGGAGCCAGTTGTCAGGCAGCACAATACGGCAAAGATTGAGCTTTTCGAAACTTTTGAGCAGGGCTGACCGGCTGTAAAGAGTTTTCTCATTTTGGCAGCAAAGCTCTACATTGTGCCACTTCACAAGGTGTCCACAGAACAGCTAGCCAGCTTGATATCTTTTCTGCCTAAACAGCTTCCTAGCAGAAAAGCCGCACACAAGGCGCCTAGAGACATATCGAAACACCTGCCAGCCTGGCCAGGACCGCTGTGTTATCATTTACTCTTGCCGAATAGCATGTATATAAGTAATGGATAGTAATCAATGACACTTGCATTAGAAAAGAAAAATGCCGTAATTGAAGCAAACCGGGTCCACACAACAGATACCGGATCGCCTGAAGTACAAGTTGCCATGCTCACTGAGCGCATCAATCAGTTGACCGAGCATCTGCGCGTCGAGAAAAATGACTTTCACGGCAGGCGCGGACTGTTGATGATGGTAGGCAAAAGGCGCAGGCTGCTGAAATACTTGAACCGGGAAAACCCGGAACGGTACCGAACTCTTATTGAAAAGCTCGGACTGAGAAGATAGGGAATTGTGCGGGCGGACTTTCCAGGTCCGCCTGTTTTGCGCTGTTGACCACACGGACATAAGCCTGGTCGGCTGGTCAAAGGCTGTGATGTTTTAAAGCATGTGCCAGAGCTTACCTTGCCTGGTACCTTACAAAGATTTTGAGGAATAAAGAAGTGCAAGCGGAACTAACTACCGGTATTCAAGAGACCACAATCCAGATTGACGGAAAAACAATCTCACTGGCAACAGGACGATTAGCCAAGCAAGCCTCCGGCGCTTGCGAAGTCCGCTGCGGGGACACTATGGTGCTGGTCACCTGTGTCGAGAGCAAGAATGTTCGTGAAGGGATTGATTACTTCCCGTTGCTTGTCGATTATGAAGAGAAACTGTATGCAGTTGGCCGAGTGCCAGGAAGCTTTACCCGTCGCGAAAGCAAACCTACAGACAAAGCTATTCTCACCAGCCGTCTCATCGACAGACCAATCAGACCGCTCTTTCAGGAAGGTTATCGTCAAGATGTAATGATTCACGCCATCTGCTTGAGTGCAGATCAAGAGAATCCACCAGACACATTAGCGATGCTGGGAGCATCAATGGCGATCGGAATAGCCGGGCTTCCATTTAATGGACCGATAGGAGCTGTAAGAGTAGCCCGTGTCAATGGCAAGCTTGTCGCCAATCCAACTTTCGAGCAGATTGAAGAGTCAGACATAGACCTGGTTGTAGCTGGTACGGAATCATCCATAATGATGGTTGAAGCCGGTATGAAGCTCATTCCGGAAAAAGACGTCTTAGCTGCCATTGATTATGCGCATCAGAACATAAAGCATCAGGTAGAGACGCAAAAACAGTTCCTGGAACAGCTTGGCATAAAGAAGAAAGAGTTCGTTGCCCCGGCAGCAAATGAGGAGCTTAAAGCAATCATAGCCGAGCACGCTACCCAAAAGTTAAAAGCATCGATGCACTGCATCACTGACAAAGCAACCCGCCAGGCACTGGTAGATGAAGCCGAAGCAGCAGTAGTTGAAACAATTGCTGCCCTACCTGAAGATCATCAGTTGCGCCAGGTGTCTTCTTCTCAATTAAGCGAGTATCTAGAGCTACATGAAGCCACTCTCATGCGCTCGCAAGTTCTAGACACCGGCGTACGTGCAGATGGACGGAAATGCGATGAGATAAGACCTATTACAGTTCAAGTTGGAGTTGTGCCACGTGTTCACGGAACAGGGTTGTTCACCCGTGGTACAACACAGGTTTTATCTTTAGCTACTCTTGGCACCAGCGGAGACGCTCAACGGCTCGATTCAATTGATCCACAAAAAGAGCGGCGCTACATGCACCACTACAACTTCCCCGGCTTTTCGGTCGGAGAGGTAAAGCCAAATCGTGGTCCTGGCAGGCGTGAGATAGGTCACGGCGCTCTGGCCGAACGAGCTATCATGCCTGTGCTTCCGACAGCTGAAGAGTTCCCTTATGTAATGCGTGTAGTCTCTGAAGTTCTCGAGTCTAACGGCTCTACCAGCATGGCTTCCACCTGCGGGTCCAGCCTGGCTCTAGCTGATGCTGGCGTGCCACTCAAGCACACAGTAGGCGGCATAGCTATGGGTCTTATCCTGGAAGAAGACCGTTTTGCTATCCTTTCAGACATTCAAGGACTCGAAGATTTCCTGGGCGATATGGACTTCAAGGTTACTGGAAGCCGTGATGGCATTACAGCTCTTCAGATGGACATTAAGATTGAAGGGATCTCGCTTGAGATTATGCGCGTCGCCCTCGAACAAGCGCGACGTGGGCGGATGCACATCATTGATAAGATGGAAGCAGTTTTGCCTGCTCCTCGCACACAGCTGTCGCGATGGGCACCAAGGATTATCACACTACAAATTCATCCTGAGGATATAGGTACTGTCATAGGTCCAGGCGGCAAGATGATTCGCCGCATTATCGAAGAGACAGGAGCCACAATAGATATTGAAGATAGTGGTATCGTACTTATCGGATCAGTAGATTCGGTCGGCGGCGAAGCTGCTCGCGATTGGATTAGCCGTCTTGTCAAGCGCATTGAAGCAGGCGGCATCTACAGCGGAAGAGTGACACGCATTATTCCAATGGGAGCATTTGTAGAGCTCCTGCCAGGCAAAGAAGGAATGGTGCACATTTCACAACTTGAAAACCGCCGGGTGGAAAAAGTGGAAGACTCAGTCGCCATCGGGCAACAGGTAGTAGTCAAAGTCAAAGAGATTGACGAACGTGGCAGGGTCAATCTGACCATGAAAGGCGTGAGCGCTGAAGAGCGTGCTGCAGCGGAAGGACAGAACCCTCCAGCCTAGCCTCGGGCGTCGATCAAGGATGGTCGCCATGTTCAAGCGGCACACCCTAATCAGCTTGGCACAACTCACAGCACTTCTGCTGTGTTTGTTGGCTGCCATCATGCCGAGCCAGGCTGTTCACAAGCATGGCTCGGCAGAAGCTGCCAGCTGTGGCAGGACTAAGAAGCGAGTTGCTGCCAGACAGTCAGGCAGCAGGCAGAAAACTGCCCCTCTGCCATCCAGACGACACAACACACACAAGCATAGCTCAGCACCTGGCGGGCATAAGATAAAGGCAGCAGTGTCAGGCACGAGCAGCTCCAGACGGCGATCACTTGCCAAAAAATCAAGATCAACTCATGGCAGGAAATCAGCTACCAAGCAAAGCAGCACCCCAGGCAAAAAAACTGCAGTCGAGCACGCAGGCACCGAGCCTAAAGAGATGCCAGCTAATTACGAAGTAGAAACAAGACTGCTGAGCAAATCGTATCAACTAAGAGACCAGGCAGCCAATGAGAAGCTACGCGGTGATTACGGAGAAGCAGTCAAACACTTAAGCGAAGCAGTAGAGATCTCGTCTGAATACTATCAACGCAAGCCTGCTCCTGCAGAAGCTCAGCTTTATGGAGAGCTGGCAGAGGCAGCAGCGGCAGCCGGACAGAGCAATCTGTGCCGCAAGTCATATCAGGAGTGTCTTTCTCGTAATCCTAAATTAGCTGCAGTGCGCATCAAATTAGCTGCTTTGCTCCTCAGCCAAGGACAAACGGAGGAGGCTCTCACTGAAGCGTCCAGGGCTGCTCAAGACAATCCGTCCGATCCACAGCCACATTATCTGCTCTCGCATATACTTGCCCGTAAAGGAGACCTGTCCGGATCCAAAGCAGAGCAAGCAAAATTCAAGGCGCTTCTTACAGCCACTCCAGCTGCCAAGATGCCAGAAGAGCAGATGCAAACAAATGAACCGGCAGCACCAGCTAGCGAAGATCTGCCAGCCGATATGCCGCTTGGACTGCCATGAAATCAATACGTCACTAGCTTTGGCTCTGCAGGTAAAGGATAGCAGTGAGCGCTGACCACATCAGATTAAAGCAGCACCGGCAGGTTGAGACAACCTGCCGGTGCAACTACTCTTAAGAAAGCGCCTTACTTATGGGCAGCAACTCTTTCTTTAAACTCTTTACCAGCTGAGAAGGCAGGAACCTTCTTTGCAGGCACCTTGATCTTCTGTCCCGGCTTTTGCGGATTGTTGGTTTCGCGGGCTTGTCTTTCACGACGTTCGAAAGTCCCGAAGCCTACCAAAGTAACGCGATCGCCCTTTGATACTACTTCTGTGACAACGTCGGTCAATGCGGCCAGCATCTCCTCGACAGCTTTCTTGGTGTTGTTTGTACGAGCAGCTATTTCGGCAGCTAGTTCTGCTTTATTCACTGAGTTTCCTCCTCTGTCCCATAGGGATTGGTAAATACACGAGCTTTCAGAAGTTCCCTTTCAAGCGGACAGGCCGTCTTTAGAATCGTAACTCCTGTAATCGGCAAGGATACAGCACTCCCGGACTTGAAACAAGATACTACGCATAAAATATGGCTCTTGATAATGATTTGCGAAGCTACGCATGCAGATGACAAGCCTAAACGGTTGCTGAGTGGCTCTTTGCTCGCTGAGCAGCTTGGACTAAAATGGAAACTGCCGCTTTGCTTATGGCAGCAACGGCTGTATTATCAGTTAATCTTCCCTCTTAGAGCAGAGCCAGAGACAGGATAATTCTCTCAACGATAAGGTGAAAACTGCTCTGAACGGGGAACAAATATATTACCAAAATCATAATGGAGGAGATGATTGGAAGCCAGAACACTAACAGCTGCCACTATCAATTCGCGTAATGCTGCTTTTACGGCTGCCAATATTGCTGAAACAAAAAAAGGTGTCAGCACCATGGTGCTGGATGTACGTCAGGTCACACTTCTGGCTGACTATTTCGTCATAGTGGGAGGTGACTCAACCCCGCAGGTAAGAGCTATCGTAGAAGCTATCGAAGCTGGACTTTCAGCACTTTCTTATCCACCCAGATCAATTGAGGGCAAAAGAGATGGGCGGTGGGTCCTGCTAGATTTTGGAGATGTAATAGTCCACGTCCTGCAAAGCAAGGAGCGCAATTACTACAAAATTGAGCAGTTCTGGAATCATGCACTGATTGTGGATCACAGGCAAGAGCAATAGCTGCAGGCAAAGAGATACAACATCTGCAGGCAGACAGCAAACGGCAAAGATTACATAGGGGTTTGGTATGAGCTTCAGGACAAGACTACAAGCCTTTGTTGATAGTCGACAAAAGATTCAAATCTGGTACGGCATGGGTTGCCACAACACGGTTACCGGTCGTGTGTTAGCCGTCGATCATGACCACATAGATATTGAGGCTTACACTCACGAAAGTGATGGTCAGATTCACGTCCGCCGCATCCTTATACCGCTGCATCTGATCCTGCACATAGATATAACTTCTTCAGAGACAGAAGAGGTGGAAGATGACATCCTTGTATCCACTGGGCGAGGGATGGACAGGGGTGCGCAGCAACAATCAACTGTAATCGACCTGCCGGACGCTCCACGTGGTTATGCTGTTCGTATTCTCTCTCAGCTCAACACCTCTTTCTCAAACAGGTTTTCACGCATGTGTGTTGGACCGGGCGGCATGTACTTTGCAGTCGACGGCAGCGTCTGGTTTGTAGACAGCAGCGGGCAGCTCACTGAATATGCCCGCATTCGTGGCAACAGCACCATTTCCGGGCTCAGTTTTGACCGCAAAGGGATTCTTTATGTAGCTACAATTCAAGGAACCGTCTACAAGATTGACCCAAACAAGAGCGGTCGTGTACTAGCTCAGTTAGACGGCAGCCTGACCGGTGGCGGAACATTCCTGGCAGACTTAGCTGTCGGTTTAAGAGACGAAGTGTACGTGTCTAATTTCCCTTCCAACACTGGCGGCATCTTTAAAATTGACCGTCTTGGTGAATATGAAGTTCTAATTGGTGGCGCCGGGCATGGGACTCAGGGACTATTGCTTGATCAAGATGGTTACCTCTGGGCACTTGAGCATGGCTCGGGCGCTGTTGTAAAGCGCACGACTGACGGACGTGAAATTGCCCGCTTTGCCATCGCCGAGACCTCAAGTTTTAATTTTGCTGACGGATACGACGGAAATCTGGCACTGGACTCACTTGGGAGAATTTATGCTACAGCTGGGCGTGCTGGTACTGTTGTCCGGGCTGGGCGTGATGGTAAAGCCGAGCTCTTCCTCTCCGGATTACTTAACCCGACCGGTATCACATTCTCAGCTGACGGCACTTTGTTTGTGCTCGAGGCAGGACGCTCAAGGGTGCTCAGAGTAGCTGCTCTCGATAAGGCAGACAGAACCGCTTCAGCTACTGCATTAAGCTGACTCAGCAGCCAGAAGCTACAAGTGACTCTTCATCTCGGTAGAGACTATCGACAAGTTTGCTGTATTCACGCGCTACTACACCGCGCCTGACCTTAAGCGTAGCTGTAAGTTCGCCCGACTCAACAGAGAGCTCGCGGGGAAGAACAGCAAAGTTGCGTATCCGTTCACATTCGGCAAGTTGGTCCGAAACCTTGTTAATCTCAGCGCGCAGATGTTTGCCCAATTCAGGATCAGCAGTCAACTCAGCAAAACTGCTCATGTCCCATCCTTTCTCTTGTGCCAACTCTGTTACTGCTTGTTCGTCTAAAGTTAAAACTGCAACAAGATGCTTTCTCTTATCACCAAAAACAACTGCTTGTGATATGAGCTGAATTGTCTTCAAAACTGATTCAATGCGCTGGGGAGCTATATTCTTGCCGGCAGAGTTGATAATAAGATCCTTTTTTCTATCTGTAATCTTCAAATAGCCGTCTTGATCGATACTGCCAATGTCTCCTGTATGGAACCATCCTTCTGCATCGAACACTTCAGCTGTCATCTCTTCCGACTTTAAGTACCCTTTGAAGACTCCTGGACCTTTAACTAGAATTTCGCCATCGTCAGCAAGCTTTATCTGTACAGAGGGTAACGGACCACCAACTGTACCAAGTTTGATCTGCTGCCCCAGGTTGACGCATACAGGAGCAGCTGTTTCAGTCAAACCATAACCTTCCAGGGTAGGGATACCGATTGCATTGAAAAACTCAATTACTTCAGCGTTTGCCGGGGCACCACCGCTTACTACCAGACGCAAGCGACGACCTATGCGGGCACGCAATTTTTGCAAGACAAGGCGTTCGGCAAGATAGTGTCTGCACTTAAGGAACAGACCTGGGGACCTACCTTGTGATACGCAAGCAAACAGCTCTTTGCCAGTAGCAATTGACCATTCCATAAGCGCCCGTGCTCGCCCTGTTGCTCCCATAATGCCAACCTGGACCTTAGCATGAATCCTATCCAGAACACGCGGCACAACAAGAATCATAGTCGGCTCTATTTCGACCATATTCTTGCCTACCTGATCAATACTCTCTGCAAAAGCACAGACATCGCCACGGAACAACCAGTGAAACTCACCACACACCCGCTCAAATACGTGCGAAAGCGGCAGGAAAGAGAGATATGTATCTGAGACATTAAGCGGAATAATGCCGGGCAGATCATTGAGCACACCAAAAATATTCTCGTAAGTGAGTATCACACCTTTAGGAATACCTGTAGTCCCTGATGTGTAGATAATTGTGGCCACAGCACTGTTGTCTGTAGAGTCAATGCGTTGCCGGATCAACTCCTCATTCTCTGTCTCAAGCTGACGTCCTAGCTCCTGCAACTCTTCAAGCCCAATCACCAATCCTTCCTGGAGATTAAGCTCTGTCAAAGATTTTCCACCGGCAGGAGCGGAGAGCAGAATAAGCTTTTTGAGATTAGGCAGCTGCTCTTTGGCAGACAGCACTCTGTTCATAAGGCTTTCTGATTGCACAAAGACACATTGTGCCTCTGAGTTCTCCAAAATGTATTGAATATCAGCCTGCGAGCTTGTCGGATAGATCGGGACAGAAACACAGCCGTTGGACATAATTGCCAGGTCTGATGCCACCCACAGGTGTGAGGTGTTTGAAAGAATAGCCGCCGACTGACCAGGTTCAAAGCCGATGGCAGCAAGACCATAGGCCATCTCTGTGACCATACGAGAATACTGTCCCCAGGTCAACTCTCTATAAGGGCTGCGTCCTTCCTTAAAGCGAATTGCCACTCTATCGGCAAGAGTTTCAGCTCGACTAAAGAAAGTAGCGGCAATAGTCTGTTGCACGTTTCAACCTCACAGGCTACGCAGGTTCAAATAATGAGATCTGGCAGTAGATACATATTTCGCCCAAATTATAACTACAATCAGGACTCGCACTGAGCAGTTTAGTTTCTGCTAAACAATTAAAGTCTAAGAAGAACTACCTCTCCAGCCACATTTTGGCACTTATTGTCAGGATAGATGCCTTAATAATAAAGATTCATTAAAGCAGGCGGACCGGTGCCAGCACAGGATCTGCTGGTCAGGAACTGTTCGATATATGATTTGTTGCCGCTTAGTACTCTTCAACCTGGCGAGCAAAGGCAGCGGCTGTCGCAGGACATCCAATCCAGAACTTCTTTAGCAACTTCATCTACTGCAGGATCAAACAGCAGGTCGTGATAAGCATCTACAAAGTGCTTGCGCCGTTTGCTCGGAATACTCAACTTGTCAAAAATAGTGGAAACAGCCCTGTTATCAACCACCTTATCCATCCCTGCAGTAACAACCAGGGTTGGGCACTTGATCAACCCGGCTTGTCTGGAAGCTAAATTACTCAGCTTGGCAACTTCAGACATCATCTTGCCTGTCACACTTAACCGGCAATCAGGATCGTGATCCACCCAGGCTCTAGTTGATTCAGCAGCAACGAAGGAGCTGCTGCCATAGGGCAATGACAGTTCGCGATCTGGCTCCAGCCAGGACTTCAGCATCACCTTGAGCCGATAGCCAAAAGTGAAAGTAGCCGTATTCCCTGCATAACCAGGCGAGAGCAGGGCAATTCCTGCCGGGCAGACTGCTGGGGCAATGCAATGTACCACCAAGGCACCCATGCTATTCCCTATAAGATAGATTGGTCTCTCTCCCACTTGCTCCCTCAAATAGGCATAGACAAACTCAAGGTCATCTAACCATTGCTGGCAGGAGGAGAAGTTTTGGTGACGGCGTTTGCCAAAGCCGATCTGATCATAAGCCAGGGCATAGATCTGCTTGACTTTCAAGCGGCGGGCAAAAGCCTCAAACCAACCGCTGTGAGCACCCAACCCATGTACAAGCAACACTCCAGACTTGCAACTGGAAGCGTTGCCCCAGCTCCTGCCTGTAATTGGTTGCCCTTCTCTGGCAATTTCAAAGGGTGATCCGGTTGGTGTCAGGTTTATATCAGATTGCATAACGTTATGCATTATAGCTGCCGCCAACGATTTAAAATAAACCTTGTTGCATTTCTTGTCTTAGTCAAACAAGGATCCAGTATTGACTCAATATCCACCTGCCACCAAATCTGGTTTCAGCCGTAAGCATATATTAGCTCTATCACTAACCACTGCAGCTATAGTTGCCATTGTTTACTGGTTTGTACACCCTGCCGAAACTCCGCTCACGCGTGCTCAAGCACTTATATATGCTGGCAAGGCTGCCGCTGCCATACCTCTTCTCGAACAGTTCTCAGAACAGCACCCCGACAATTCAGCTGTCTTTCCGTTATTAGCACAAGGCTATTTAAGCTGTGAGCGACTTGGCGAGGGGCGAACAGCGTTGGACACGGCGCTGAAGCTGAAGCTCCCTGCCAGCACAGTGTCACCTGTAATCTCTGCCTACGCCTCTTATTACGAAAGTAAAGGTGACTTCCAGGAAGCTCAAGGACTTTTTGATTCTGCTCAGACGATTGTGCCGGAGAAAGACTTGCTGGAAGGGAAGGCAAAGCTATATGTCCGTTGGGCTGGCTCAGAGCGACAGACTGGAGATCTTGAGGGCGCCAGCAAACATTTAGAGACAGCCATGAAATATACTCCTGCTCTGGCAGAGCCACTCAAGTCAGCAGTACCTAAAGATCTCACTAATTGCTATCGTGAGCTGGCTGCCATCAATGAGACAGAGAAGAAGAACGACAAAGCAGCAATTAGCCTCCTGCAGAAATGCCTTCTGGTAGCCGATGAGCCAGCAACCAGAATGGCGCTTGCCAACCTTTACTGCAGGATAGGCAAAATTGATGATGCTATCGTTTGTTACAAGAGAGTGAAAGATTTTGATCAGAACAACTTGGAGTCCAGGCATCGGCTGATTGATCTCTATGTCCAGAAGAAAGACTATCCGCATGCACAAGAAGCTCTCCTTGAGCTAACAGAAAGAGAACGGAGCGTAGAGAGCTACCAACTGCTCGCATCAGTGGATCAAAAGATGGGCAATCCGGCCGGAGCTGTCAAAGCTCTAGAAGATGCACGCGCATTGCGCCCGAAAGACCTGGCGCTCCTGCAAGAGCTGGAGCAGGTATTAATTGACTGGGGCGCTCTCCTGTCCAGACAAGGTAGGATTCAGGAATCTCTTTCAGCCCGCGGACATGCCGAGCGTGTTGCTGAAATGATTGCTATTGCCGCTAAGAAGGACGAAGCCAAAGATGACCAGGATGCGCAATCCGCCACCGGCAGTGCTCCCGGTCCAATGCCGGCATGGGATCCTACAGTACCCCCCATAGCTCTTACCTCCTCTAAGATCTGGCTGGCCAAAGGCAGTGTCACACCCGAAGGTGAGATAGCAATCAAGAATGTGTGCGGACAACCGATAACCGATCTTTCGCTCACAGTGATCTTTTACGACAATACTAAGCGCACTCGCAATGGTTCGATTACCCTGCCTGTATGCACACTGGCTTCGCCACCATTTGCTCCCAGTGCAACACGCTCACTTTATTTTTCCTGTCCGAACACAGTCAAGACTGACGACCAGCTGGCTGTAATTATCTTCTGGCATGGGCGCCTGCTTAAGGAGTTGCCAGTAGCGAAGCAACGCTAGTACCATTTCAACTTGCTGTCTATCTGTTGCCTGCAAGCTATCACCAACCCCAGGTGCTAAACTTGTTGCCACATCTTAACAATGCTTTGGAACTTGCTATTTGCACCCAATGACATCGGACCTACCCTGCCGTCACGAGTATATAAAGATCTATCAGCGCAAGCTGAAGGGGCTGGACCGGCGCCTGGTCTCAACCAGGGCTTACCTGCCAACCGGCTTTAAAACAGCTGATTTCGGGCACCTTGGAGAGGGAAGTTTTTGTTTTTGCACCAATTGCAGAGCACGCCTCCACCCCAAGCGCACTGCCGGTGAAAGACTAGCTGCTCGTACAGCCTTAAACTCTGCAAAAGCACTGGCAGAAGCAGAACTGCTAAGTCTTGAACAGCTGGGCGAACCTGAAATCTCGCACGTGATCAGTGTCGAAGAGCTTGAACTGGAGAATGTAGATGTGCAGGATATTGAAGCTGAAGGTGTTAAATTAGCTGATGATGGACTCTGCCACTTGCCAGAAGAAGAGTAGCAATGAAAAACATATTCCACTTAATTGAGAAGATATTTGCTGTACTAATTGTTCTGCCTCCGCTTTACATGGTCTACCGTTTCGTTCGGTGGTACCTGAAGCAGAGAGAGCAGGACGAGACAGCCTAAACAGGATGTCACGGTATTTTGCTAGGATAGTGCGCGCCCTTGTGGTCAGCATCCTCGGCTTCGGCGGCGGGGTTGGTCTGCTGGCATTTATTGTTGCGATAGTAATATACGGAGATCCTCACCCGTTTCGCTGCGGTCTTAATGCCGGTCTTGGAGTAGGATTTGTCTTTGGTGTTTTACTTGTCGCTGTTCTTTTGCCGCTTGATCTGACAGCTCACCTATTCTTATCCAAAGGCAAGTATCGCGAAATCTGGGAGCTTGTACAAACTCGTGAACTCTCCTGCGAAGGCAGTTTAAAAGAGCTTACTCACGCTTGCAGGCAAGCACTACTGGCGGTGCCAGCTGTAAAAAGCGTGAGCGAAGACATGGAAAACCTTCTTATCAGAGCCTCAACAGGTACCAGCTGGCGATCTTCCGGCGAGACTATAGACGTCGAGATTAATCCGACCGCAGAGAATAAATGGACTTTGCGCTGTACCAGCAAGCCAAATTCGACCAACATCGTCTTCGACTACGGCAAGAACTTTGAAAACGTTGAAACCTGGTCTTCCAGAATGAACGCTCTAGTTGCCGAGCCGCACAACTCTTAAGGCAGCTGAGCAAGACCTATGAGCCAGCCGCTCCACGCACAGCTCCAGACCACGGCTGCCAAGGGATAGCGGTTCCGATTGTGACAGGGCGGATCCTTTGCTAAAATAGTTATTAATGCGGGTGTAGCTCAGTTGGTAGAGCGACAGCTTCCCAAGCTGTAGGTCGAGAGTTCGAACCTCTTCGCCCGCTAGTTTTTCGGGGATCGAGACTCCTTCCTGTGGCCTAATGGTGTCCTACTAAATAAGAATTTTTAGAAAACCAGAAAAACCTCAACAATAGGTTGAGCCACTTTTGGTGCTCGTCATGATGCACTGAATGGTATCAGAGGTGGTGCCACATCGTTCGACCAGAACAGCCAAGAATTCAGATTTTTTACCATTTGAGACGCAATCCCTACCAACACATTATTCTTCCAGACTTAACAGAATCAACCGCTGCGATTATGGCTAACGGTATACCTACGCAGCCCTGGATGTCGGCATCATGGAACCTGTGGCACTCAATCTCTAAGACTTTGCACTTGGTGAGAAACCGTTGCACGAAGTACACCCTTGAGTTGAGTGCTCACGCGCGGGAAGATGGGCTAGTCTCAGTTCATTAGGTTGGCTGAAAGTGGTTTTGTCTTTGAGCCAACCAGCGGTCCGGAAGGAAGTCGTCAATTTGAGAA
>CAILLX010000037.1 GCA_903835185.1 uncultured bacterium
CCGACTTCTGCAGGTCCGCCCGCCAATGTTGGCAGGTTGCCCACACTCCCAGACAAGTCCTGCAACATCGAAAAAGAGAAACACTTGAAAACGACACTAAATTTCTCACTTAATCTGTCTCAAGTCATTGACAAATTCCGGTGGTGCTTTCGGTAACGGCGGCGGCTCTGCCAGCACCGGCGTTGGCACAGCTGGAACTGGTGGAACCATCTCCATTACTGGCGGAATAATCGCAATCAACCAAACCGTTAATAGTGTCTTTGCTTTCAACGGTAGCTACGCCAATTATTCGGTAATAGCATTAGGTTCTTCATCTTCAATTGCCATAACTGAACTTAACATCGGGGATCTAAGCACTAGCGCTGTTAACTCAGTAATTTACGATATCAATGCCGATTATAGTTCCAGTACTCGCTCGGTAGAAGCATTGATCGGTATGTCTGGTGGGTGCTTTGTAGTGGCTGCATCTCCGCCATCCTCACCCCCAGGCAACAGTGGTTCGGCAGGCTGGCTTCAAGCTGGTGGTGCTATTACAATCAATTACGTAAGCGTTGGCTCCAATGTTACCTCTGGCTCATTTAGCGGGGCAGGCGCGCTCAGTATTACTGAAGGAGATTCACCTGCTACAGCTACCACTGTTACCATACACAACGGAACATTGGTAACACCAGCTGAGTGGATTGCCCTTGTTCAAGTGAGTCAAGGTGGCGGTTCACAAGCCTCTCAAATGCTGACCTTAGATTCCAATGGTGTCGCTATTGGCGGCAACTTTGCCATTGCTTCCAGTAACATCCCCATCAGCGGCAGTTTCACAACCTTGACTCTACCAACCGGGGTTGTAGCTTCGGCTAGCGTAACGAGCCTCACTTATAGTGGCACCGGTACAATTGGTGGAACTCTTGCTTTCCAGGGTAGCGGCACTCTGAATGTCTCAGACCTTACGAATAACGGAACTCTCTCCTTCCAGGGCAATGGCACCCTTAACGTGGCAAGCCTCACAAACAACGGGACAATTAGCACGCCAGCCAGCGCAGCCCAAATCACCATTAATGCAAACAGTGGCATGTCCGGGTCAGGCTCTGTCAGTGCTGCTACTTTAAACTTATCAACAGCCAGCGGGAGTATAGGAACCAGCACCGCAAGTCGATTCAACGTGATTGCCCAAAGTTTAACTGCTAGCGCCCCTGCTGGTTCTGCATTCCTAGACATCGCATCTTCCAGCCCAATTACCCTGGGCGCCTTATCATTAAATTCATCGACTGGGGTACTGGATATAACTGCTAACAGTGCGCTTTCTGTTGCAGACAGCGTATCAGCAGGTACTGTAAGCCTCAATGTTGGCGGGAATCTTGATCTTAGCGGACTATTCATCAGTGGCAACTTCAGCACTTCGGGAAATAGCTTTAGCGCCTTGGCCACAGGCGATATTACAGCAAGCAGCATATCGACAGCCGCAACTATCGATGCCAGCAACGTTGCCTCTGGTGCCACTGGCGGACACATTACAATCATTGCAGGCTACAACTCAAGTTTATCAGGTGGGAACATATCACTTCCCACAATAAATCTGAGCAGCAATTCTGGAACCATACAACTTCAAGCAGGAGTTGGAACAAGCTCGACCGGGACTATCGACGTGGCGAGTATAGACACATCAGGACTCGGTGGATCCGCTGCTGGTGGCAACGGGGGAAGCGGTGGCAATATTACAATTTCCGGCCCTGGTAATATCACGACAGGGTTCCTTAGGGCTTTTGGCGGCGGTGGCGGCGGTGGCATGAGTGGATGGTGGAGCGGCATTGCTGGTGGAAGTGGCGGGGATGGCGGTGCTATTTCAGTTCATTCCACAGCCGGGGGAGACATCACAATCAACGGAGACATTAATTCGTCTGGTGGCGGTGGTGGTGGCGGCAACACTGGCGGAACTGGCGGGAGCGCAAAAAATATCTCTGTTTCTACCAGCGGTGATGTCATTGTGGCTGGTCCAATTCTTGCTTCCAGCGGCGGTGATGGCGGCATAGGCAACTATGACTACGGCGGAGGCGGAGGTGGGAGTTTCGGTGGCGGTGGAGGCGGCGGCAGTGCAGAAGGCATGATGGCCTATCCCGGCGGTGGCGGTGGCGGCGGCGGTTTCGTTGGTGGAGGCGGCGGTGGCGGTTCTGGCGTTGGTGGCAATGGTAGCGCAGGCGCTGGTGGCGGCTTCCAGGGAGTTGGTGCTGGTGGGTATGGCGGAGCTGGTGGCTGGGGCTATGGACCTGGAGTCTCAGGTGCTAGCGGTACAACTGGTACCGGCGGCAGCGGCGGAGACTCAGACTACCCATCCTACTGGGGCGGCAGTTGCTATGGTTGTGGCACTCCCGGTGGCTCTTTTGGATCCGGTGGAGGGTCTGACGGCGCTGCAGTGGGCACTGCTGGAACTGGAGGAACCATCTCCATTTCTGGTGGAAGAGTTGCAATCAACCAAACCGTTAATAGCGCACTCGGTATCAGCGGTACTTTCGCAAACTATTCGGCAGTTGCGCTCGGCTCTTCATCTGCAATTTCAATTACTGAAACCAATACTGGTTCAGTAAGTACTACTAACACTACGATTTATGATGCTAACGCTGATTACAGTTCAAACAGCAGAACAGTGATAGCTGGCATAGTTAGCACAGGTTCACCTGTAATATTTATAGTCACGGAATCCCCGCCCTCCGCACCGCCAAGTGCCAGCGGATCTGCAGGTTGGTTGCAAGCTGGGGGCATTGTTACCATCAACAACATGAACGCCGGCTCCGATGTTACCTCCGGCTCCTTCAGTGGGGCGGGCACTCTCAATATCACTGAAGGGGATTCACCCGCTACAGCTAACACTGTTACCATAAGCAATGGAACTCTGATTACACCAGCTCAATGGATCGCTCTTATTCAGGTTAGTCAAGGCGGCTCTCAAGCCTCACAAACACTCACCCTCAATTCCAATGGTGTAGCCATCGGCGGTAATTTCACCATTGCTTCAGATAACATCCCCACCAGCGGCAGTTTCACTACCCTGAATCTGCCAACTGGCGTTTTAGCTTCTGCCAGCGTGGCAAGCCTCACTGTCACTGGCACAGGAACTATTGATGGGACTCTTGCCTTTCAGGGCAGCGGCACCTTAAATGTATCAACTCTCAACAACAACGGAACTCTCTCCTTCCAGGGCAATGGCACCCTTAACGTGTCAAGCCTCACAAACAACGGAATAGTTAGCTCGTCAAGCAATGGAACTCAAATTACCATCAATGCAAATACGGGCATGTCAGGGGCAGGCTCAGTCAATGCTGCTACGGTCAACCTGTTAACGTCAAGCGGCAATATCGGCACCAGCATCTCCAGCCGATTTAACGTAACTGCTCAGACTTTAACTGCCAGCGCCGCTGCCGGTTCTGCTTTCCTGGACATCACATCTGCCAGCCCCATTACAGTTGGCGCCTTGTCAGTAGATTCATCAAGCGGAGTACTGGACATCACAGCTCACAACGCGCTGTCAGTTGCCAGTGGCATATCAGCAGGCACAGTTAGCCTCAGCGCCGGCGGCAACCTTGATCTGAGCGGCTTGTTCGGCAGTGGTAATTTCAGCACTGCTGGCAAGAGCTTTACAGCTTTAGCTACTGGCGATGTGACCGCCAGCACCATTGCGACAGCTAACACTATCGATGCCAGCAACATTGCTCCTGGTACTGGTGGCGGCAGCATTACAATCACTGCCGGCTATAACGCGAGCAGCACAGGCGGTAACATATCGCTTCCCACAATAAGCCTGAGCAGCAATTCCGGAGCTGTGCAGCTTCAAGCTGGGTCTGGCAGTAGTTCGCTTGGGTCCATCAACGTGGCCGGTATAGATACATCAGGACTCGGTGGTACTGGTGGAAGCAGCGGATCTCCTGCTGGTGCTGCCGGCGGGAACGGTGGCGACATTACAATTGCGGCTCCTGGCAATATCACAACCAGATACCTGAGAGCTTATGGCGGCGGTGGCGGTGGTGGCATAGGCGGCGGATGGTCGGACGGTGGTGCTGGTGGTGCAGGCGGGACTGGCGGCATGATTTCTATCACCTCCACAGCTGGAGGAGCCATTAACATCAATGGGGATATCAATTCATCCGGTGGTGGTGGTGGCGGTGGCGGCGGCAGTGGCTGGATGGGCAGCGGCGGCGGAACCGGCAGTGCTGGCGGAAGTGCGAATGCTATCACTATTTTCACGACCTCTGATGTCATTGTAACTGGTCCCATTCTCGCCTCCAGTGGCGGAAGTGGCGGCACTGCCAATCGCAGCAACGGCGCTGGTGGCGGTGGCGGCGGCAGTTTCGGCGGTGGCGGCGGCGGCAGCAGTGGAATGGGTGATGGAATGATGACCTTCGGCGGCGGTGGCGGTGGTGGCGGCGGCTTCTTTGCTGGCGGCGGTGGTGGCGGTGCTGGCAGTTCTGGCACTGGTGGCGGCGGTGCCGGCGGCGGATTTCAGGCGGGTGGTACTGGCGGATATCCCGGAGCTGGCAGCTCGGGTGGAGTTGCTGGTTTAAACGGTACCAGCGGTACCGCCGGCAATGGCGGTGACTCAGGCAGTATATGGACCTATAACGACACCTGCTATGGCTGTGGCATGTCGGGTGGTACTTTTGGTAACGGCGGCGGCTCAGGCGGCACTAACGTAGGCGCTTCAGCCACCGGTGGAACAGTCTCCATTACTGGCGGGAAGGTGGCACTCACTGGAACAGTCAATGGGACTGGGAGTTACGGGCTTGGTTTCAGCGGAGCCTATGCCAACTATTCAGCCCTTGCTCTCGGCTCTGCCTCAGCAATTTCAATAGTTGAGACAAACTCCGGTATAGTTAGCAACACCAGCTCTACAATTTATGACTCTAATGCCGATTACAGTTCAGACAGTACAACAGTTACAGCTGGCATCTCCAGTTCAGGTACCAGTGTGTTCTTTGTAGTTCCTGAATCTCCCCCGTCCTTGCCGCCTGTTAACAGCGGATCTGCTGGCTGGCTGCAAGCAGGAGGCACTGTCACCATCAATGGGCAGAACCCCTCAGATCCTATAACTTGCGCTGGCTCTTATATAGTTGAAAGTGCTGGTGGGACAAACTCACTTAAGATCACAGAGTTGGACGCAAGTCAACACACTTTTACTGTCACCATAAGCAATGGAGCGTTGGTGACACCTGCACAGTGGATTGCCCTGATTCAAGTAAGTCAAGGCGGCTCACAAAATTCACAGACACTAATCCTCGATTCAAGCGGCGTAGCCATCGGTGGCAACTTCAACATCGCCTCCGGTAACATCCCTACCAGCGGCACTTTCACAACCCTGAATCTGCCAGCAGACGTTGCAGCTTCTGCAAGCGTCACAAGCCTCACTGTTAGTGGCAACGGTACAATTGGTGGAACTCTTGCCTTTGACGGAAGCGGCACTCTCAATGTGTCGACTCTCAGCAACAACGGAACTCTATCCTTCCAGGGCAATGGCACCCTGAACGTGTCAAACCTGACAAATAACGGAACAATTAGCTCATCAATCAATGGGGCTCACATTAACATAAATGCAAGTAGCGGCATTACCGGAACAGGCTCAGTCAACGCGGCTACAGTCAACCTGTCGACATCGAGCGGGAATATCGGGACCAGCACCAGCAGCCCGTTCAACGTGACCGCTCAGACTTTGTCCGCCAGCGCCCCTACAGGCTCAGTGTTCCTGCATGACACGAATGCAAGCGGAGTCTCTGTCAACGGTGCTTCGTCAGCCAATGGCACATTCAGCCTCGTTGCCGACAACAGCTTGTCCAGCACCGCCGCAGGTTCGATTGGCGGCCACGACGTCCAGCTCACATCCACTAATGGTGAATTGAGCATATGGGGAAGCATCATCACAACAAATGCGACGCTCAATGCCCTCCATGATATTACGCTCGGCGGGGATCTGACAGCCGGCGGCAGCATCACAATTAACTCCTCAGGCAGCATACTACAGAGCGGCACAGGCATCATCGCTACTCCATCCCTTACAGTGGCACTCAATGGCGATTCCACTGCTACTGCTACATTTAACAATCCAAACAACATTGTTGACCAAATCTCTTCTTCCGGGACATCCGGAGCGACTATCAACCTGAGCAACAGCGCTAGCACTCTATATGTCAGCACGTTCACAGCAGGGCTCAATCTGACCGTCAACAGCTCAGGCGCAGTTGCTACCAACGCAGCTAATTCGGATGGACTCGGTTCAGTCAGCCTTACAGGTACTACTGTAACTATAGGCAATGTGCTTCATGCAGCATCACTATCGCTCAGTGGTAGCACGGTTGTGCTGAATGCAGATATAGCAATATCGGGAGCCGTAGATATCACAAGCACACAGCTCGGAGGCGGAACAGGGATCGCGCTTAATTCCGGGTTGAATGCTGCAGGGCAGACGGTTGCCTTGACGGCAAGTGGTTACGATGCCAACGGTGCATATGTAATAGCTGAAGGCAGTAATGGTTCAATCACAGCAACGAGTTTGCTGGTAACGCTCACAAATTGCACGCCAGACACAACATCAACGGTGAGCTTAACAGAGCAAAACAATGCAATTGCGGCAATAAGCGTAGTTGGTTGCAGTGGTTGCACACCGTCCGCTGGAGTGACAAACAACGTGATTCTGAACAATGGCACAGCTGCACTGTCCATAGGAACACTGAGGCACATTCATGATTTCACAATACTGGGAGCCGGGGAAATCACCACAACGGCAGATAACAGCGGACTTGCTAATGTGAGCCTAACAGCAACAACGCCAGCTGGGACCGTTGCAATTGATATTACGAACAATCTAAGTGCCAGTTCGGTAACTCTATTGGCAGCAAGTACTGGAGACATAGCACTACGAAATGGAGGCAGTCTAAGCGCAAGCTCGCTTGCGGTAACAACTGGCACCGGAAATGCCACCATAACCAACAGTTATGGTGGAGCATCTTCACTTGATCTCACAACGCAGTCCGGTGTTGTTAATATCACTACCAGTGGAGCGACTACACTTACTGCGGCAGTTGGTTCTGGGACGATTGCAGTGGATACTGGTGGAATTGCAACAATCAGTGGCTCTTCGTCGGTGGGTTGTGGCATACTCGATATTAGCGCACCGGCTATAGTAATGGCTTCCAATGCCACAGTGTCCTCAACCGTGGCTGGTGGCGGCCATGGAGCTTCAACAGTCAGCTTTACTGCCGATTCTATGACTTTAGCGCCAGGCGCGATAGATGCCGGAAGCAATGGGGTAGTTATGCTGCAGCCGAAGACTGCCGCTAGGGGCATATCTATTGGAAGTGATAGCACCGGACCTGATGTACTTGCCTTATCACAAAGCGATTTAAGCAAACTTTCAGCACAAACATTAGACATTGGGACAGTAAATGATTCGGGTACTATTGAAATCAACGGCTCTTTAAATATATCCAGGCAAGGTTATGACATGGTGCTCACAAGTTCTGGGAGATACGCAGGTCCTACTGCCAACAGCAGTGTGACATTGGGTACTAACAGCCTGACAGTAGCGGTGGGAGGAGCGATTGACAGCGGCACTGGCACTACCAATGGCACTACTGGTACAATTTCGTACACTGGTGCACATGTGGCTATCAACGGTGCTCAGTCAGCTCAAAATATTCTTGTGTTTGCCTCTGCGGCGGATGTTCTTTTGAATGCTGCATTGACCTCAAGTGTGGTCGACGACCCAAGCAACGCAATCGCAATTTCCGCTCACGGCTCCGTTACTGGAAGCGGATTGCTTACTGGCAGTAATATTTCCATTACTGCCAGCAATGGCGGGATAGGAACAGCCGGGCAACGCGTCAACACGCAAACGCCCACTCAGTTCAACGATCTCAATCTGTCAATTATCACCCTGCATGCTTATAGCGACATCTATGTCAACCACACCGGAATGGTTCAACTTGGTGACACAAGCCACAGTAACACAGCCGGTGGTGCATATGATCTGGTAGCAAATGGCAACATATCGCTTATTGGAAGCGCTGTTCTAGCCGGTTCAATTAGCTTAGCTGCGAATGGAGCAGCAATAACAATAGGCGACGGTACATCCGGAGCCACGTTAACAGCTAGTGCTGGTTCGATTACTCTGGTTGCCAGCAATGGCACCCAGGCAGGCACAATCAGCTTAAACAGTGGTAGCAATAGTGGCAGCAGCACTGTAGTCCAGTCCACGGGCAACATTGTTATTGCCGGTGAAAGCGGAGTGAATATTGGGAACCTCGGTAACGGCAGTGTGACAATCCAAGCCGGTTCCTTTGCTCCATCTTATACTCCGGATAACAACCCTGTTCCGGCAAATAAAGTAGCAACAAACGGCTCTGTGATTATTGCAAGTTATTATGCTGGCAGCACAGGTAGCAAGTATGCTGACCTGCAATTTGGCAACGGTGACTTAAATTTTGGTCCCAACGTAGCAATTAAAGCCATCGGCGGTGCAACTATAAATGGTATCGATGGTAATCAGACGCCAGGCAATGTGATTATAGAAAGCGGACATGACATTACGGTCGCTGATAATGCACTTCATCGAGTAAGTATGTTGGCTTATGGCGGAGACGTATTGATTGGAGCTGCCAATAATGTTGATTTGGGACACTCAAATGTGCTTGGCTTTGCAAAGCATGATGACAACCAGGCTTCAACAACAATCATAGGCGGGAATGTTGCAATTATTTCGGATAGTCCTGGAGTAGATGTGGGACAAGCGTTAGCAAAAGTGTACCAAAATGGCGCTCTATATAATGAAGTTCTAGTGCCATCTTCGGCCCCGACAGGAAGCACTGTGGACAGTTACGACCAGTTAGTTGGTGTTGTGTATAGCAGTGACGACTTAAATGGTGCTTTGGGTGATCCAAGTTCATCAAATGGCAAATTCGCCATACTTGGCATTGACAACTATCATGAATTGACTGGCAAAGTATACGGACTTATTTACATCAGTTCGGCATCGTCAGACCCGCACTCCTTGAATCTGAGTAATGCCAGCTTCGGCGCACAGCAGGGTCAACACCCCAGCCTATTGCCACCAACACCCACCCCAAGCGGCGGGATAGTTCCTGGCAGTGGTATTACTATAAGCGAACTGCCTGGTAGCGTAGTTAATCCACCTGTAATCAATGTTCCTGGGGGAAGTTACAGTGATACCAGTATCAACACCAACCTGGCAAGCACAAATACTTCATCTGTCGTCACAGCCTTGACCAATGCTATGGACAATGGTGGACCAACAGCAGGCCGTGTCGAGAAACTAAGCATACATGGCGAATTGTCCTCAGACACAAAGACGCAATTAAGAAGCTCCGTACCTAATGAGTCGAGCGAAGAGAACGGTGTTGACACACTACCGCCGCAATCTATGCCTGCTATTGGACAGCAACCCACCAGAAAAATTGCCAACAAGGATAGTGGCTTGCTTGGGAAAGCAGTTAATCTTGGGACGTGGGGACGAAGCCTGGTTCTCTTTACACAATTCAATCAAGTCTTCTCTGGCTTTACAAGCGATGATGAGCAAGACAACGACGAGCTCATCATTACCGGCAGCCCAGGCACAATCATGAGCAATGACGAAGGGTTTATAAGGCTGCACTCAGGACGTGTACTTGTTGACACCGGATCGAAGCGCTTTACCATTCACACCGCTACAGCTGATATCAATCTTGATGCACAGGCAACAGCGATTGTCGATGCACAACCAGGACGGCCAGTACGTGTCATGGCACTGGCTGGCGGAGGTAGCCATCCTGCAAACATAACCACATCTCAAGACGGTGCGTTTGGACTCAAGCCTGGTGAAGAGCTGATTATTAGCGATAAAGACCTTGAAGAGAATGACCTAATCCCAACTGATGGTATAGAAAGAACGGTCGTTCCAGGAGGAGTTGAGCGACACTTGCGCAGAGTGCAAAGAACTACATTCCCAGTGGGCTCTGGTACCATGCGCCATCTAATAATTGCCGGTGTTCCAGTGAGCCTTGGCGGAGTTGAAAGACGTGTGCAGAAACACATGGCTGGCGCTTCTTCTTGCAGCCGCAGTCAGGGCGACCATGCAAACACAGCTACATCGTTGAATGTGCTAGCGGCCAAGTCGATGCCTGCATACACACATACGGCTACCGCAGCTCGAGTGCTGACAGATCCCGGCACCGAATTTACACTTGTGAAGCAAAACGTCATAAGCCTGACGCAAGGCAAGATTTTTGTGAATGCCCCGGAAAACACAATCGTAGAAACCGCTCTAGGACAAGTGCATGGTCTTAAGGGTGCTTGCTTTGCAGTAGAAGCTCAACCAGGAATCTTGCGTATTCAGTCGCTTACAGGTCCAGGACTTGTATCAGCTGTGGTTGGCAATCGAAAGATTGCCCTTGCTCCTGGTTGTGAAGTAGTTGCAAACAGCAGCAAGACTTCTGACGTTTTGCCTTCTGACGGTGTCGGCCGCCGCGGGCTTCGGGAATTTGCTGTTAATGGCAAACTGGATCTGGTATTTACCGATTTCTCCATAATCTCTCTAATTAAGAGCGCACCCCACCTGCAAGCCCTACGGCAGCCTACCTGTTCTTATGACCGTGCCCTGCAACGGAAGCTCCTGAAATGTGCTGCCGTTGTCCACCAGGTTACTGCGCACAAAGGACCATACAGTGCCTTCGTAGCCAACGATCGCCAGTAATATACTTGATGCCCATGAGAACCAACCGGTCGAACGGACACAACGTTTTGGCAGGCAGGTTTGCTGCAACAGATTAATGTGATACAGCCTGGCTGCCATTGCCGTAACCAGGTCCGTTCATATCAGCAAGGATAGCTGCGTTCTTGATCAACTTCCAGGCGATCTTTCGCAGTGCTGGATCATTTGACTTGAGCAAGTTGTATATAACCGGTACATTCATTAGGCCGCCAGCAATCGAGAAGGCACAGAGGCATGCCTTAACACTGCGCCAAGATCGCCTGCTTTCACGTCGCGATGGCTAATTGCGCCACCAGGATTCAATGAGTCAAAATGACTATGAGTCGAGCGTTGTGGCATAGCATTTGACGTGACGTTGTCATTACTCATGGATTGAGCATCTGCGGATCTGGATTGCCAGACGTGCTGATGCGTAGGCGTTCCTGCCAATGTCGCAGTCTGTGGGGGCACAGCTTGTGCCAGGCATGGCAATGTTTGTGCCATCAACAGGACCGACATAACGACAAGCGAAATCAGGCGCGTATGTACGCTACAACCCATTGTTATATCCCCTACAGCTTTGGCTCATCTTGCTCTGTCGTAAAATCGCGCCAGCAAACGGTGGATGCCTGGAGTCAGTCACCAGCCAGCCATATATTCGAGTATCCACAGAGGCTAACGATTTATACAGCCCGGGTAATAGGTATTGATTCATCTATGCATATAGACAGAAGCAGATTTGCACCATCTTGGCATCCACCATGGATGGACTGCACTTTCCTATCTATCGGCGGTTTAACCAGGCAAGTTCTATATTGCATCCCACAAAATTAGGACTTCTTCGCGACTCACAGAGCACAACTTGACTTGAGATTCACCTGAAACAGCCATAGATGCGTTCAGCGATCAAAATCCGGTGGAGCCTCTTGCGTATATGTTTTCCCATCCTGACGCATGACCAGGCTCTCACCATCAGGAGCCAAGCCGACGACTGCGATATTGTATGGTTTGAGGTGTTCATTCAACCTCTCAAGGAAGCTGTATGCCTCACCGGGACGAGGACCATACTTGTCCTGCAAAACCGCCAGAGCGTCACTGATTCGGAAGAACGAGTCCCGATCCATTTCAAACTTTCCGCCTGGTCCTGTGTGAAAGGCATCATCAGCCAGCTTGCTGCCCTCAAGTGACTGCCGAACCAGTATGTCTGACATATAAGCCTCTTGATGGTCTTCTGCAGCTACCACCCTCTTCTTACCGTGGTCTCTGACTACCAATCCTTGTTTGCTTTCGTCAAGACCGGCTATTGTCACATCTCCAAGAATGTCTTTAGCATCAGCACTCAATCTCCGATTAAACTCATTGATTGCTTTTTGATTGCTGCTATGAGTTTTATAGAACTCCTTAATCGACCCTAACACGTTAGAAGTTAAGCCACCTCTCGTGTGCATCTCCTTTGATATATGGTCAGCACTAGTCTCGACTTCGGATTGTCCCATACCCACTTACTCCCGACATTATGGACTTCTTTTGCCAGCAAAACACTTAATTGCATTCTTGGGTCAGCTCTATCAATATGATATGAGTCTGCGTCCAAGAACGCAACTAAGAATCAGCTGTTTGAACAAACTCAACGGGAATGCTCGAATCCCGGTAACTATTTACTGCAAGTGCCCAGTTCGGTGACTTTGCAGTGCAACTATTAGTCGCAAAATTCCCACCTATTCATTCCTTGTCAACGATGATCTTCCTAACCTCCTGCTCAGACTCTTTGCTCTTTGGCAGTACAACTGTAAGAACTCCTCGCTTGAAGGAAGCCTTAGCACTGTCCTTATCTACACTGCACGGGAGAGGAATAGTTCGATAAAATGACCCATAATGGCGTTCCATCCGGTAATACCCACTGGTATTCTCTTCATTCTCCTCTCGTTTTTCTCCTCTGACAAGGATAGCGTCAGCAGCGATAGAGACATCCAGATCTTTCTCATCCAGCCCGGGTAGCTCTACAGATACTCGCAGCTCTTTGGCACTTTCAATCACGTCGGCGCGAGGCTGAAATTCTCCAGTCATTGTCATTTCACCAAAGGGGCTCAACGACATGGAACCTAGCGATCGAAAGAAATTTTCAAATACATTATTCAAATCATGCTGCAAAGGCAGGAATTTTGACGGTTCCAGAAAAGAATCTTCGCGTCTTACCGGAACGTTCTTCCTTCCCCATTTCCAAGGCATCAGACTATTATTGAATGTCATATCCTGATCCCTCCTTCGGTTTCATTCTGTTTGAACAGTAATTTTCTTTGGCATGGCACGCTTGCTTTTTGGAAGCACTAGTTTAAGAACACCGTTTCTTACGGACGCCTGAATACCCTGCCTGTCAATCTCATTCGAGAGGGCAAAGACCCGACGATAATTACCTATTTCGTACTCGCTGTAAGTCAGACTGTATCCTTCAAATTTTTGCGGCTCGACCCAACCATGGATAGTCAAGATGTTTTGTTCCAAAGTAACGTCCACCGACTCCTGCTTGACTCCAGGCATGTCAGCCAATAGAACCAAGTGATCCTGTGATTCATATATATCTGTTCTGGGAACGAACAGCTTGTGCGGTCTGGTCTGCTCAGCGCCATTTTGCACTACTGCTTCCTGCTTGTTAGCTTCCATTACTTCAGTTGGCATAAGAAACCTCCTTGCTTAAAAAGTCAGACTATTCAGACACTACACCAATTTTTCTTGGCTTTTCAGCTTCAGCACGCGGCATAGTAATGCGGAACACACCATTGCTGAACCGTGCCTGCACCTGATCTGTTTCCACACTGAACGGTAGTTGTAGCGAGCGCATAAACTGGCCGTAGCCACGCTCCTGACGGTGACAAGTTTGACCATCTTTAAGCTTGCCTGGATTGCGAGAACCTTTTATTGTTAAGGTATCGTTGACCAACGAAATCTCTATATCGTTAGGATCAACGCCAGGAACTTCCGTCTCGACAATAGCTCCATCTGCCGACGTCCAGACATTGACAGCCGGGAACTCCTGATCCGTCGGCGAAGCACCCACCGACAACAACCGATTCAGCTGTTGCTGAATTCGCTGCATATCTCGCAGCGAGCTGAACAACTCATTGTCTGCAATTCTCTGAAGCAACATATCCTACGCCTCCTTCTATAGATCACGTTGGACTGGGAATTATAAGTTGGAACTTTTGCTTGCAGGGCACCACTAACAGCAGAGCCGCCAGACGAGACTTACACATCACATGACTGCAAGCAACCTCCAATTACAATTTATCGGCGAGAAGAAGGCAGGCCGCCAAACGACAGTTTTTTTTAAACATTTTCACCTTGCAACTCGCCACCATCCTCAGTAGCTATTTCAGTTCGGATTTAATGCTAAGAACACAGTCAGCGGTTCCGCACTCAGATAGCAAAGAGCAAGCCACCAGGGCTGCGCCAAAGCATAAACAAGACATTAAGACCGATTGGCTGCAACTCGCACTGAGCAATAACAATTCCTGAAAGTTTCCCTGCCGCTATGGCACCAGTTCGGCAAATCCCATCTTCAGTACCATTAATTAGCTGTCCTTGTTTGTCTCATTTCTCATCAGTGAATCCAGCGCTCGTTTGCGAGCCCACGAGTGATCAATCACAGGCTTGGGATAGGTCAATCCCAGTTCAACTTTTGCAGCAAGCAAGACATCTGCCGGAGCTTTCCATGGCTTGTGGATCCACAACACCGGCAAAGCAGCAAGTTCTGGCACCCATCGTTTAACATACTCACCTGAGGGATCGAATTTTTCACCTTGAAGTACCGGATTGAAAATCCTGAAGTACGGTGCGGCATCAGCCCCACACCCAGCTGCCCACTGCCATCCCAAAGTATTGCTGCCCAGATCGGCATCCACAAGCGTATCCCAGAACCACCTGGCTCCATGAGTCCAAGAGATGAGCAGATCTTTGGTGAGAAACGAGGCTACTATCATGCGCACCCGATTGTGCATCCACCCTGTCTGCCACAGTTGGCGCATCCCTGCATCCACTATTGGATATCCGGTCTGCCCCTGCTGCCATACCCGCAACAGGTCATAATTGTTAGACCAGGGGAAGCGCTCGAACTGAACTCGCAACGGATGGTCTGCAGTACCAGGGAAATGAAACAATATGTACTGGGCAAACTCACGCCAGCCAAGCTCCCGTAAATAAGCAGCCCGGCTCTCACGTGCGGACATCATCACTGGTAGCTCCTGCACGGCATGCCATATCTGACGCGGGCCAATCTCTCCAAAATGCAGGTGTGGCGACAACATTGAAACACCATCTTGATCCGGACGATCTCGCCCTGCCGAATATTGAGGCAACGCTCCTGTGAGGAACTGTTTCAATTTAGCCTCAGCACCAGCTTCTCCTGGGCTCCAGCAGGCTCGCATTCCAGCAGCCCGGTCGATTGCAGGTTCCAGGGAAAGTTGCTCCAGCGGCAGAGAGTCAATCTCTTGATCAGGGAAGGCAACCAGTGTTGGCTTCCTCACCGGTACTACAGGCTCAAGAGTTGCACTAAATTGATTCCAGAATGGAGTGAACACACGGAACGGATTACCATCCCGGGTACGAAGCCTCTGCGGCTCATGTAAGAGGTTTGCATTAAACGTTTCAACCGCAACACCGCAAGCTCTTAATGCCAGCTCTACCTCTTTATCTTGCCTGACTCCACAAGGATCGTATCGCCGATTCCAGAATACGCATTGAGCATCAGTTTCCTTGACAAGAGAGCGCAGCACTTCCTGCGCGCTACCGGCACGAATCAAAAGACGTGAGCCACATTTTCTCAAAGCTGCTCCCAGCCTATCCAGAGATTGATGCAGCCACCAGCGGCTCGCTGCACCGGGAATCCAGGAGCCTTCTTCCTCAGGACTCCAGATATAAACAGGCACGATCTGTTTACTCTGCGCAACCGCATGAAACAGAGCCTGGTTGTCATGCAAACGCAGATCAAATCGGAACCAGACTATGCTTAACAAATTACTCAACGCCCCGACCCCACAGGTTGAAACAATTGTCAAAGAGCATACAACCAACCTCAATATCCATGAAAACTCAGGATCCTGTGTTCTTCAGCTCCCTGAGCATCACTCACTATGCCGTCTCAATCAGCCAACGGAACAAGCACTTCGTTTCTTCTTAAAAAGGGCAGACTGAAAGGTGAATTGTAATAAGCATTGACCGGTGCTCCGCACTGTTCCAGATGATTTTTCCGCAAATAATCTAGAAGCTTGTTAGCCTTCTGCGCAAACAACTTTGCGTCCCAGCAGCCGGAGAAACGAATGGCAGCAAAACGTTGACCCGGTACTTCCACCAAATGAATCCTGGAGTCAACCGGCTCGGGCAAAGTCTGGAGCGTGTAGGACGGGGGCATGAAAAAGCTCATCTTAGTCTTTGTGTCATTGGCTTGCACAGTGACCGGTGCTGTCATTGGCAGCTTTTCAGGCTGCGTCACCACAGGCGTGGTCATACTCAGTTGTGATTTCTTAGTGTTTTTGCCAAAAATGTAAGCTGCTAGTATGCGGAATCCCTCATTCATGGCAGCTCTCTCTCTGCCGGCAACCTCTACTTGAGCCAATATTGTCGTACTGTACTGACGCACTTCCGCATCGCGGCCTAATTGAAACAGGACCTTATAATCTGGTCCCGGGTACTTGGTCTCAGTTTTTGCCATAACGTCGCCTCCAAACAAGACCACTACACCGCATCTGAGAGCTATAACTACTATTAATAGTCGAAAAAGTTGTTTCATCGCCCTAGAGCACACAACACACCTTACACTATTGTTAACGAATCCTTGTGAAACGGTTGTGAAAAGCTCTGCAAACAAAAAGATTGAGGAGTCATTAACGCCACAGCCAGCCAAGAGCCAATGAGAATCCTGGCAATGTACCACGTGCATGCCCCAGTCAAGACCTGCATTGCCAGCACCAGCCTGGCTCCAGCGCTCCGCTTTCCTCTATATACCGCGCAGTGAGCAAATCCGACCAAAATCGCTAAGCCCAAACAAGGTAAGATCAGGCAGGAAGAATACTCAAAAGATCCAACAATTGCTCTGGTAGAACACTCCACAAGTGGTGAATGTCAGTTTCCATCATGCCCTTATTTAATCCTGCCACGCAAGAAACGACCAGCCCTACCACAGAGACGCTCAGTGGTTCGGTAGAACGGGTCACTTTTCATAGTGAGGAAAGCGGCTTTTGCGTATTGCGCGTCAAAGTGCGCGAGCAGCAAGATTTTGTCACTGTCACCGGCAGCGCTGCTTCAATCGCACCAGGTGAGTATATCGAGTGTCAGGGCAGCTGGTTCAATGACAAAAATTATGGACTGCAATTCAAGTCCAATCACCTGACCGTAATACCGCCCAGCACTCTAGAAGGAATAGAAAAGTATCTCGGCTCAGGGATGATCAAAGGCATCGGTCCGCACTTTGCCAAAAAGTTGGTAACAGCATTCGGCGATCAAGTATTTGATGTTATTGAAGAGACACCAGAGAGACTGTTGTCCCTGCCCGGCATTGGGCAGAAACGCAAGGATCGCGTCGTTGCTGCCTGGGCAGAGCAGAAAGTTATCAGAGAGATCATGGTATTCCTCCAATCTTATGGAGTGGGTACCTCCAGAGCTGTTCGCATCTACAAGACCTACGGTAACGATGCAGTCGCGAAGGTTTCGGAGAATCCCTACAGACTGGCACTCGACATATATGGAATTGGTTTCAAAACTGCCGACACTATTGCCCAAAAACTCGGCATACCGAAGGATTCCCTAATTAGAGCCCAGGCTGGTGTTCGACATGTCTTGCAGGAGCTATCCGGCGAAGGACACTGCGCTTGCGAGAAGGAAAAGCTTATCGAGACTGCCAGCAAACTTCTCGAGATTTCAGCCGAACTATCCGCCACCGCAATTGATACCGAGGTGCAAGAAGGCAACGTCATTGCCGAGCAGATGGAAGCTGGACTGCTCCTCTATCTGGCAGCCTTGCACAAGGCAGAAGTGGGGGTTGCCTCTCACCTGATACGATTACTTGGCGGCGTTGTACCATGGTCAACCATCGATGCAGTAAAAGCCATTCCCTGGGTTGAGGAGAAAGCTTGCATTCAACTTTCACAATCACAGAAGATGGCTGTAGAGCTTGCTCTGCAGAACAAAGTACTGGTAATCACAGGCGGTCCCGGAGTCGGCAAAACAACTCTGGTCAACAGCATATTACGCATTATTCGCGCCAAAGAAGCCAATATCCTTCTCTGTGCTCCGACCGGCCGAGCAGCCAAGCGTCTGTCTGAATCCACCGGGCTGGAGGCCAAGACAATTCATCGCTTGCTCGAATTTGATCCAAAACAATTCGGATTTAAGCGCAACCGGGAAAATCCGCTGCAGGCAGATATTGTTGTTGTGGATGAGGCATCCATGATTGATATCGTGCTCATGAATCAACTCTTAAAAGCCATCCCCGATACAGCTGCACTGCTTCTTGTAGGCGACGTGGACCAGTTGCCGTCGGTGGGTCCAGGCGCTGTTCTTTCCGACATAATAGCCTCCGGAGTAATACCGGTAGTACGCTTGACCGAAATTTTCCGGCAAGCAGAAGCATCACAAATCATCGTTAATGCACACCGAATTAATAGCGGCAAAATGCCTGCCCAGACACAGAAGCAAGAAGAACTATCTGACTTTTACTTCATTCCGGCAGAGACCCCAGAAGAGATTAGTGACAAGCTTATGCAGGTTGTCTGCAGCCGGATACCAGCACGCTTTAAACTGGACGCACTCAAAGACGTTCAAGTCCTCACACCCATGAATCGTGGCGGGTTGGGAACACGCTCATTAAACATAGAGTTGCAAAAGCGGCTTAATACGAATGGCGGGCAGCAGGTCACTAAATTCGGCTGGTCTTATGGAGCCGGCGACAAGGTCATTCAGACAGTGAACAATTACGATAAAGAGGTCTTCAACGGCGACATAGGCACTATAACTCATGTCGACCTGGAAGAATCCGAGCTCATAATCGAATTTGATGACCGTGCAGTAACGTACGATCTCAGTGAATTGGACGAGATCTCCCTTGCATATGCAACCTCCATCCACAAGTCACAAGGCTCAGAGTATCCAGCAGTTGTCATTCCACTGTCCACTCAACATTTCATGATGCTTGAGCGCAACCTGCTTTATACCGGCGTCACAAGAGGGAAGCAACTTGTTGTTATCATAGGGCAACCAAAGGCGCTGGCCATGGCGGTGAAAAACAGGCGCTCAACACGACGTGTCACGGCACTGGCATATCGTTTGCATCTGCAATTACAAAGTATTGGTCCTGGTTGTAGCGAGCTCGATAAAGCTCTGCCTCTGACTGAACCAGTGCAAGACAATGCCAACGATAAGATATTCCTGCCAGTAGTTGTGGCTGGAGATCCACATGAAGCCAATCGAGTGCCTGGTACCAAACAAATGGCAGTCGCAGAAATTGTCTTTGGTGAAGGCTCGGTCTTTTTGTTCAATGGTGTGACGCAGCAGACAGTTCGGGCTTTGCGTCCTGGAATGGGGGAAGATAGCGAATGAGTTCTGACTACTTGAGAGATCGTGTTGATGGCACTCACATAAAGCGATTCAGCTTGTTTGTATTTCCCTTGATCTTTATATACGCTGGCAAGCCCGGCTCTAACTGCACGAATGAAGGACATAAGCAGGCTACTGGTGCCTGCTCATTTCTGCTGTGATGCAGCAATACCTCGGTCAAAGCCGTGCTTAGCTCTAAACTGGCGGAGAGCACCATGCAGTATTGCAACATACTTTGACAGCTCCGAGTTTGAGAAGTCAGTCACTGCCGCCAAGACCTTCCGTCTGGCACCGAATCTTCATTTTGCGACACAACTGTACATCCAGTTGCTAGAATATAGATGGTCAGCGCCAACCACTGGGAATCATGGACGGACTGGTCACTTTCTACAGAAATGCGAAGGAGGTCTTCATGATCCACAGAACTAAAGCAAACTCACGCTCTCGCAGTTGCAGCGGCCAACTGCTAGGAGCCGTTGATTTACTTATCGTCATTCCAGCAGCAATAGCCTGCATGTTTCTCCTAGCTGAGGTTGGACTTGGTTGTTTCTATATGGAAAAGCTTCAAGGCTGCCTCAACCAGGCGTCAATTTACGCAAGCTCGTTGCAGGGACAACCGGGTATGGACCCAGCAACCCTGCAAACGACTGTTGCAACGTATTTGAACGGTCTACTCCAAACAGTTGGAATGCCGCCTGCACAGATGTCGGATGTGAAGGTGACAGGTCCACAGGCAGTGTCCACTGGTCCGTCTGTAATGACCGTCTCGGCAAAAGTATGGTGCGGTTTGCTCAGCGGGTGCCCTATTGTGCCGAACACTATTTCCATTAATAGCACATCAGTGGCAATGACAAATTCGAGCGGGTTGAAAGTCGTAGGGTATGTAAATGTAGGAGCACAGTACACATCTGGGTCGTCTTCTGGGATAGCAATGCTGCCGTTAGTGTCCCCTACAACAGCTGCATCTGGTTATGATCATCCCACAGGGTTTGTCACCACCAAAATCGCTCTCAGGAATTACAACAACCAGATAATTTATTGCCCTGCCACTGTGAATTTTACGCTTCCATTCCTTCCATTTTCAGTCCAGCCTAGTTCTGGTGATACCCTAAATTCTTACTCTGTGGCTGCCCCTGGTTTTGATGGAAACAATCCGGTCTTTTTCCCCAGCGGCAGCTGATGGTACTGACCAGTCAGATGCTACGGAATTTGTCAATGACTTGAGACAGATTTAGTGAGAAATGTAGTGTCTTTTTCAAGTGTTTCTCTTTTTCGATGTTGCAGGACTTGTCTGGGAGCGTGGGCATCCTGCCAACATTACTGGAAGCCGTTGCTTGAACGGTCATGCGTGCAGCGACATCTGAACAGGGATGTCCAGCTGAAGGCTGATGGGCAGTTGTGATCGGACGTCGAGATTGGACCAGCGGTAGTGACTGTCTCTGCCTGTGACTTTTCCTCTGATTTCGGAGGATTGATCCATACTGCCTCTGGCAGATCGAGTACTTTTGGAAATCCACGCACGAAACGCTCTGGGTGCTCCTCGTAGGCTTGGCGTAGAACTTCTTGCCGGCTGCGATTGCAATTCTCAGCAAGTCCATAATGCACCATGAACGGTGTCATCAACGCAATGCCGAAATGATAATGTTCGTTATTGTACCAGTCGAAAAACCGCTGGCAGAAAACCCTTTTCTCTTGCCCAGCCAGTACTGTCTCAGCTCAATAACTCAATTGCAATCTATACGATCGATATACCAGCGGCGACAGGGACTAACCACCGCGCATTCCGCCGCTTAACTGCGGGTTTACACCACTGCTAACAAATATACGCCTCCACAGAGAAAAGGGGCTGATAGTGTTATGAGCAAGGGAATACGGCCGGTGTTGAACAAGGAAGTTCGGCCGGTGCCGGATAGATTTCGGTGTGAAGGCACTTGAAATAACTACATCTTTTTGGTATGGCGATGTTGCTTGGGTAGGGTGTCGTACTGCCAG
>CAILLX010000038.1 GCA_903835185.1 uncultured bacterium
ACTTCTTGAAGCAGGGCAATTGCCGCTTGCGTCTTCTGTACGGGAGTTGATTCAAGACGATTGCCCTAAGGAATTGCCCAGCGTCTACATTCCGGCGCCGGATCTTTGCTCATACGATGACCTATTTACGCATCTTTGGCGTGCACAACACCGAAAGGAGATGACAACATGAAAGATAGAGAACAGCTTGAGGCACTGCTCCGCTCGTTTTACCTGGCATCGTTTGTCAGAAACTACAACGAGTTTGCCAAAAAAGCAGAAAAGGAGAAGCTCGGATACGTAGCCTATCTTCACCAGCTCGCGCTGATAGAAAGTGCGGAGCGGCAGAGCCGCCGCACTGAACGGCTCATCAACCAAGCCAAGCTGCCGCGTGGCAAGACGTTGGATGGCTTCGAGCTGTCCAAGCAACCATCACTTTCTCCAGGTCGACTGAAAGAACTTGCCGAGGGTGATTGTCTTGATCAATGCGAAAACGTCCTGATCTTTGGTATTCCTGGAGCCGGCAAGACTCACCTTTCAGCTGCTTTGGGTCGAGAGTGGTGCCTGCGAGGGCGACGTGTACTTTACACCACTGCCGCAGCGCTTGTGCAAGACCTACTCGTGGCAAAACGAGACCTGCACCTTAACCAGCTGATCAAAAGGCTTGATCGCTACGATGCCTTGATCATTGACGACGTGTCCTACATTCCCTACAACCGTGATGAGACGGACGTTTTGTTCGTCCTGCTGGCTGAACGCTACGAGACCCGCAGCGTGGTTATTACCAGCAACTTAATCTTCTCCCAGTGGGATACAGTCTTCAAGGACCCAATGACCACGAGGGCTGCCATTGATCGCCTTGTGCACCACTCCACCATACTGGAGCTGAATCACAGCTACCGGGAGGCGGAGGCCAAACGTCGGAAGAAGGAAAAGGAGCAGGAACAGGCAACACCTGCACAGAACTGACGCCTCCTGCGGCTTGCCAAGCCGCAGGTTCCGCCCTGGAGGCATACAGCTGACGCTGTAAGCCTCCAGGGCGGTTCACATTCATCGGTCAGCAGGGTCAATCGTCCATGGTCGGGAGCAATCCCAAAGGAGTGATCAAGTCCACACATCAAGCGGCAAATCCAAACTGTCGCTGACACACGACAAAAGGACTTGATGCTGCTCAGACGATGTCATGGTAAGAAATTACGTGAGGCAACAAGGTGAAATCACCGGGTTGGCAAGAACTAATTTTAACTGTCGCTGGTTCCAAAAGTACTTGACGCCAAACACGCTCATTCTTTCGAGTTGTTCGCTGACCTATAAGCTTCAGCTCGTCTGCGTAGGCCGCAACAGGAATATATTGATGATGCATATCCACTTCGAATGTAGGCTCGACTTTATTGAACCAGTGACATCTAGCCCTACACTCCTCAACACGCCGCTTACGGCTCAATGTACGCAAGTGAAATAAACAGTTGGAATAATCTTTCGCTGCATGCGCCGATTCTTTGCGCGCCCTCATAGTAATGAGCAGAGCCAGTTCGCAACCTCGCTCACTCACAGACTCACAAATGTGTTCCAAACTTCTGTTTATAAGTGAACCGATCTGTGCTAGTCCTGTTTGAGGCACGCATACAGAATTCATCATATTGACCCCCATTCACTTTAAAAAGCCTTGCCATGACGGACAGATTAAAACACTTCAAACACACACTCGATTTCAGATGCTCACACCAGACAAATCGCTACTGATTGGATTAGGCTTAATGCTTTTCACAAGTAAAACAACCCCATTAATACAAAGTTGTTTGACTGGCTTTACTGATAAACGAACCGTTACCGTAGTTGCTCATTTAATCTGTACAAACCCGCACCAAACTCCCCCGCGCCTCTGATTACTCGCCTACCACCTGGTTACCATAATGCAACCATAGCACCTTTTAGCCAGCCTGGCAAGTACCAGCCCAGCAGGTTCCAACAAGCAGTATTCCGCGGCACAGTAAGGGTTTGCGCCGGTTCCACAATAACTACCGCACGATGCAGATTACTAAGGAATTGGTTGAATAACTCTCCTCAACCAATCATCAACAACAGTGGATGCCGTGTGAAATCTGCAAATGGAGCACTCCCCTGCCAAACCATCCTATTAATATGGAAAGGACAGACCACCTTAGCAGCCCCAGCAGCAATCGCCCTGAGCAGCCCTGCTGACCAAGTAAGTAACCGGAATCATGTTATTTGCAAGTGCAAAGCTTATTTAGAGAACGCCTCCATATGTCTAACACGCCGCCCTTGTTGCTTCCTAGCGTTTGCTGGTGGAACTTCACTAAGATATCACGCGAAAATCATCAGATTGCTCACAACAATTTCACGCCGTCCAAATGAGAATAGTGAGGTCAGGAGGGTAGGCACAATATGCCGCTACTGGAGAGCAATGGTTGATTCACTTTCCCAGAAGCGGGCAGCTGATGGAACGAACTTTCTAACAACCCTCACGACAAACTGAACAGAAGATGCGTTTACAGACGCTTCAAACGCTTAGATGTAGGTCCAAGCGTTGTTTGTGCTCGTCAAAAACCTCAAGAGACCAACTTACCAAATTTAAATTATTCCACTTTATGAATTATTAGGTGTGAAGCGATGCAAGTAATGAAAAAAAGCAGACACTCTGGAATAGCGTCCTCAATTTGCTTTATGTTCAGCCTATTGAAGCGATCACAAGCGCGACCGCATTGCACGCAGCTCTTGAGGAGGTTTACTGCTGTTTGGCTCTGTACAGGCTTTCTGGCAATGACGCTTGCGCCGTATGCGCAAGCACAGACTGTGCCGCCCACAAGCAAAACCACTAGCCAAACAACTGCTACGCCAACAGCAACAGCCAGTCCTGCTGCAGTCCCAAGTTCAACGACTGCGACTACTCTGGGTAACTCAGCTCAGCCAATTACACTGACACCGCAAATGCTGAGCAATTTAACTAATGTTATTGTCCCTCAGGGTGCGACCCTACTTATCAATGCTGCGCTGACACCCAAGCTTTCTGTCCTGGGCAACTTCACGAATGCCGGCAAGATCTATGCTTACTCGACCAGTACAGTGGCAAACAGCTTTACCCTCAGCGGGTACAATATATATAATCAGCAAAATTCATTGATCAGCACGTTATTACCTTCTTCCGGCTTTGCTGGAATAACAGGCGCAATATCACAAGTCAACCTCACTCTGGTAGCAATCCAGAACATAGTTAATGCTGGCACAATTATGAGTTCAGGCAATCTGAACTTGCATGCCGGTGGCTCCATAATAAACGCACTGCCGGCGGGAGTCACTGGACCAAGCCCGATTATGCAGGCCATGAACAATATGAACCTGGTAAGTGGTGCTGGCAACATTGTTAATAGTGGCACACTAGCTTCAATTCTTGGAAATGTAAACATCATTTCTCAAAATGTGCAAAACATGATTGTCAATAATATTAGTGGACAGATTCAGGCGGCTCTTGGCGCCATAAATATAGCTAATAATGCAGCTCTCGCAAACCTGACCACCAGCTTGACTGGCGGTGATTGGCTATCGAAAACATTGAATGTGAGCACTTTGGGCGGAACTGTTTCAATAAATGCAAAGCATATTTCAGGTGAGCTGAATATTCAGGCACATTCGGCAACAGTTCTAACAGCAACTCCTGATTTGGTTTTAGGAACGTTGAATGTCAGTGATCCAACTTTCTTTAATAGTGCCGGCAATATAGATATCGCAACGAACCTGATATTTCCAGGACAGGACCTGGCATTGATTGCCAGCGGAAATATTGATACAACGGTCGATAACCTCATCATTTCCACCAGCTCCGGCACAGCCAATTCCGGGAACTTACTAATTGTGGCCGGCAGCAATTTCAATGGGTTCAACCTGCTTGGACCTTCAGCCACAGGAGGCAATATCGACTTTGCCACCCACCCAATTCAATTTATAACAACGTCAGGTGTATCTAGCACACTCAACCTCAATGGTGGCAACCTGACTATGGTTGCTTATAAAGGAACGAATGCTGGCGCGACAACCGGCAGCATAACTTTGCCTTCCTCTGGGGTACAACCGGTCGGTATATACACCGGCGGTAGCGGCACAGGCAGCAACGGCAATGTCACCATGATTGCTGCGGGCAGCAGCGGAACTACCATAACCACCGGACCTATCAATACTGGAGTGGGAACCGGCGGCGGCGGCAATATCAATCTTGCAACTGCAATCCCAGTCATCACTGGGGCAGGTACTGTTGACGGCACAGGACACATGAACGGTGCCTTCAGTTGGAACGTCCCGCAGACGGATGCCACAGCAGTTATAGACGCCATCACCACAGCTGGCAGCCTAACAGTAGCTGCCGGCTCGATCGAGTTAACCAGCGGCGGAGTAGTCTTGCAGTCTCCGGCGCCTGCCAGCAACGATGTCGCTTTGCTGGCCAGCCGAAACATCACCGGCGATGCAGGCTCCTTTGTCCAGTCGAACGGCGGCAGTATATCAATGGTTGCAGGAGCTGCGTTCACCAATGACTCGCTCACAAATATTATTACGATAACGGGACCGTCGCTGACTGGTGGCTCACTTGACCTTAGTCTCAGTCCATTTGTAAGCTCAGCAGCTCTATCTAGCAACGGCAACGGCGGAAATCTTAATCTTGGCGCATTTGCAGGCGTAGCCGGGGGGACTATTCAAACTCCAGCAGCAACAGGAGCTGGAATGGGATTATTTTCTGGTGGAGATGGTACTGGCTCGAATGGCAATGTGACCATTGTGGCTGGAGCACCAGCGGGCACATCAATAACGACCGGTCAGATCAGCACCGGTGTCGGCACAGGTGGCGGCGGTAATGTAAACATTGCTACAGCACAGCCGTTCGGCCCTGCAAGCATACAGAATGGCGCTATTGTCAGCGTCGGTTTCTTCAGCGGCATTACGCCCCAGCCTGGTGCGACTACATTGTTGGGCAGCACTATCAACACAGCTGGCAGCCTGGTCGTTGCCGCTGGTGCAATTGATCTATCCGATGGCAGTAGCATTATTCTTCAGTCTCCAGTCCCAGCCATAAATAATATTGCCTTGATTGCCAATAGCGATATTACCGGCGGCAGCGGTTCCATAATTCAATCCGATAGTGGCAGTATTCTTATGGTCGCTGGTGCACAATTCACCAACCCACCGTCAACCAATATCATAAAAATTACTGGAGGGTCGCTAACAGGTGGTTCAATCAACCTGAGCAATAGCTCTTTTGTAAGTTCATCTGCGCTGACGAGTAACGGCAGCGGCGGAAACATCAATATAGTTGCTTTTGCTGGTTCGGGAGGCGGGACAATTCAAACTCCTGCAGGAACAGGGGCTGGCTTGGGTCTATTCTCAGCAGGCAACGGTACTGGCGCCAACGGCAACATCACACTCATTGGCGGGGCACCTACCGGAACATCGATTACAACTACTCAAATAAACACTGGCAGCGGCAGCGGCGGAGGCGGCAATGTAAATATTGCTGCTGCAACGCCTGTTACGGTCCCGGGGACAGGCGTCACAGTAGAACTTGGCGCGCTCAGTGGTGGCACCTACTTTAGCTGGGTGAACCCAGAGGGAGGAGCCACAGCATCGATAGGTACAGTTAACACTGCTCATAGTTTGACAGTGGCAGCTGGAAACATACTTCTCACTGGTTCCGGTGGCTTCCCTGCAGGATTCAACGGACTATTTTTGAACTCACCGCTGGCTCTGCTTGCCACCAACTCAATTTCATCCAGTTCCGGTATTGATATAGAAACTAATGGTGGCGCCATAGTGATGGCAGCCGGAGCACAATTTGCAAACAATCCTTTGACCAATACGATAAGCGTTACAGGCGCTTCCGCAACTGGAGGATCCATTAATCTGTCCAATGCTCATAGCATAAGTTCTGCAGAGATGGTTGGTTCTGGAAACGGCGGTGACATAACTCTTGTCGCCTTCCATGGAGCAGGCGGTGGCATAATCAATACTCCAGCAGCTTCTGGTAGCGGAATGTTTGCCGGCGGCAGCGGAGCCGGGGCAACAAATGGCAATATAGCAATTATCGCAGGCGCCGCAAGCGGGACCTCGGTATCGACTGGTCCCATCAATGCAGGCGCAGCTTCAGGAAGCGGCGGCAATGTCAATATTGCCACTGCACAGCCACTTGCTGTCTCTGGTGTTCAGATTCAAAATGGCAGCGTAACTAGTGGATTTTTCAGCTGGAACCTGCCTAGTGCCGGCGCAACAGCCTCAGTTGGATCTGTCAATACTGCAGGCAGTCTCACAATAGCTGCAGGCAATATTGTTCTAAGCAGCTCGAATGGATTAATCCTACAATCGGGAGCTCCAGCCACTAATGATGTGGCACTTCTTGCCAGCGGTGATATCTCTGGCATTTCCGGTTCCTTTATTCAATCGACTGGTGGAAACATGATTCTGGTTGCCGGTGCACAGTTCTTCAATGTGCCGGTTGCCGAGACTATCACTGTTACTGGCGCTTCAGTGACCGGCGGTTCTCTAAATTTGGGCAATTTCACATTCTTGAGTACGGCTGCAGCAGCTACTAATACAAATGGTGGCAATCTCAATCTAATTGCATTTGCTGGTGCAGGCGGTGGGACAATTCAGACTCCGTCAGGGACAGGTGCCGGGCTCGGGCTGTTCTCTTCTGGCAATGGAACTGGCTCAAACGGCAACATGACAATCATTGCTGGAGCTACGACAGGAACCGCAGTCACTACCACACAAATTAACACAGGCACCGCAACAGGCGGTGGTGGCAACATCAACATCGACACCGCGCAGCCAGTTGCATCACCTGGGAATGTGCTCATACACAATGGGGCTTTGATCCCAGGCTCGTCCTTCACCTGGTTAACTCCCAGTGCAAATGCCACAGCTTCGATTGGAACAGTCAATACCGCCCAGAGCTTGACAGTTGCAGCAGGAAGTATTGTTCTAACTGGGTCTGGTAGTTTCCCGGCAGGCTTCAACGGCTTGTTCTTAGATTCACCTCTGACAATCACTGCCAGCCAGAACATCTCTTGCAGCCCCGGCATAAACATTGAAACCAACGGTGGCAACATAACCATGGCAGCCGGAGCTCAGTTTGTTAACAATCCGGTCACGAATGCAATAAGTGTTCTCTCTTCATCAATATCTGGCGGGTCAATTAATCTTGCTACAGCCTCCAGCATCAGTTCGGCAAGAGTCAGCGGCACTGGTGCTGGCGGAAACGTCAATCTAGTAGCCTTTGCAGGCGTAGGCGGTGGAACTATTCAAACACCGGCAGGCACTGGGACAGGAGTTGGACTATTTTCAGGTGGAGCCGGTTCTGGCGCTGCCGACGGCAATGTTCTCATGATAGCCGGTGCACCAGGAGGTACCTCCATAACAACCGGACTAATCAATTCAGGCAACAATTCAAGCATCGGTGGCAACGTCACAATAGCCACATCCCAGGCATCCAGTATAGGACTGCAGGTTCAAAACGGCGAAATTGTCAGCGGCAGCTTCTTCTGGGCAACCCCGCTGCCAGGCGCAACTGCATCTGTTGGCACAGTCAACACAGCTGCAAGCTTGACCGTAGCAGCAGGAAGTATCTCATTAACTGGCGCCGGAGCACCTGCTGCCAGCTCAGGATTGTTGCTGACTACACCAGGATTACCCGATAACATTGCTTTACTGGCAACACATGATATTACTGCCACCGGACCAGTTGCTATTCAAACGAATGGTGCCAGCATTTTACTGGTTGCCGGTGCCAATTTCCAAAACTTGTCACCACCAAATTCAATCAGCATCCTTGGTAGTTCGGCAACTGGAGGGTCCATATTGCTCAGCAGCGCAGCTTTTGTAAGCTCAGTGACCCTGGCTGCTGGTGCTAATGGCGGCAACATACAGTTAATCGCCTATCATGGAACTGGTGGCGGCATTATCAATACCCCGTCAGGAGTATCTGGTGCAGGAGTATATTCATGCGGCAACGGTGCTGGTAGCAATGGGAACGTAACTCTAATAGCCGGTGCCACCACAGGTACTGTCATTACGACAGGACTTGTGGATACCGGCTCAGCCACAGGCGGTCACGGCAGTGTTGCTATGGCCACAGCCGCACCAGTGATAAACGGTCCAGCAGTCTCCTTAGTCAATGCCAATATTACTAGCGGCAGTTTCAGCTGGACTTCGGCTAACGGTAGTGCAACTGCTTCTTTAGGCACAGTCAACCGGGCTGGCAGTCTCCTTGTCCAGGCTGGTTCAATTGTTCTGAGCGGGGCCGGTGGCACCGCAGGGGCAAGCGGTCTGTTCCTCGACAACACAGCAACTTTGAGTAGCAACAATAGTATTACCCTCCTGTCGGTGGACGGTATAAGCGCTCTGGCTGCTGCCGCAGACATCCAGACCAACGGTGGGTCCGTCTTGATGGTTTCAGGAGCTAACTTCTCCCACAATGCCGTCACCGGGGCCCTCACATTCTCCAGTGCAGCGCCTGGCGGCGGAGCTATTGATCTTTCGCTGGCAAAGTTTATCAGTACTCCAACACCAGGCACCGGCAGCAATGGCGCCCCAGTGACCCTTGTTGCTTATGCCGGAAGCGGAGCTACCTCCGGAAACATAACAGTCCCTTCTATTCTCACTGGCGGAGCCTCTCTAGCTCTCTTGGGTGGCGGCAACATTACTGCTGCAACCTCGCTACCTCCAGGGGTCTTAATTAACGGCGGACCACTGACCATTTCACCTCCTACAGTGTTCCAGACAAACGGTGGCAGTATCCTGATGCTGGCTGGCGGACAGTTCGTAGAACCGACTGCAGGTAATCCAGGAGTTGTATCTATTACTGGCGGCTCGAGCAAAGGCGGACTCATAAACCTGAACAACACACTATATATAAGTTCAGGCAGTGCCGCTGGCAGTGGTGGAAATATAGATCTTGCTGCTTATAAGGGTACCTCCACCAGCTCAGGGACCCTGAGTGCTACGGAGATCTTCTCTGGTGCCAATATGCTGAGCGGAAATGCTGGAACTAACGGCAACGTCGACATCGTCGCCGGTGCCACAAGTGGAACGGCGGTAAACATAAGCGGCTTGATTAATGCCGGTACAGTCACAGGGCTCGGCGGTAAAGTAACTATTGCCGCAGCTCAACCGTTCCTGCCTTCCGGCAGTGTCACTGTGCAAAATGGTGCAATTACAGCAGGTAGATTTAGTTGGACGACCCCCACTACTGCAACCGTGGTACTCAATACAGTTCAATTTGCTTGCTGTCTTCTCGTTACAGCTGGCGATATCCACCTGACCGGCAACCTGATTCTGAATAATCCGAGTCCGGCGACAGATCTGGTGGCTATCATTGCCAGTCACAATATTACAGAATCAACCGCCAATTCATTTATTCAGACAAACGGTGGTGTGGTGTTCGTTGTGTCCGGTGCCAGCTTCCACAATGTTCCAACAACCGGGGTCGTCATTACTGGTGGATCGTCTACTGGTGGCAACATTGATCTTCAGTCCATGGATTTCATAAGCAGCGCAGTTGTCAGCCCTGCCGTTGTCAACGGCAATGGCGGCAACCTCTCTTTTGTTGCTTATGCTGACGGAAGCGGAAATCAAGGCACTATCAAACTGCCGCTCAGCCCTGTTCCATCTGCTAGCACTGGACTCTTTTCGGGAGGTAAGGGAACCGGTACCAACGGAGATGTGTCCATAATCGCCGGCGGTGCTACAGGAGTTACCATCAGTGTAGGTAATATCAATACACAAGGCGGTTCTGGCGGAGGAGGAAACATATTGATAGCCACCACACAGCCTGTTATTTCACCCAACCCTCCAGGAACCGTCACAATAACAAACAGTTGCACAGTCACCGGTACATTTGTAGCTGGAAAGCTTCCGTGCTGCAACTCCGGCAGTGGTGATCAAGGCGGCTCCGGCGGCGGCTGCTCTGGCGACAGCAGCAACGACGGCACAAGCACTGACCAGAACAACTCTTCATATCAGGTGGTTTTAAACAACAGTAACAGCGCTGGAGACGACCAGGGTGGCTCTGGAAACAACAGCTGTTCCAGCGATGGCAACGGCTCCAGCGATGGCAGCAAGAACTGCTCCACAGATTGCAGCGGTTCGGACGACGATGGCTCCAACAACGGAAAGCCATGCCCAACTGCTCAAGTGGGAAATATCTGCGCAGCAGGTGACGTTACGTTCAAAGTAGGAGGACTTACTGGCGGCACTGTTCATGGTGGTGGAAATATTGTTATTACAAGCAATAACACAATAACCATAAGCAACGATCTTTTAACCGGAAGCGGCTTCATTAAAGTCACATCGCTGGGTGGTGATATCGATGTCAATGATGGCATTCATATAATCGCATCGTTAAACGTCGATTTAACCGCTTTCAACGACGTCAATATAGGTAGCACAAACAGTGGACATGACCCTGTGGTTATCGCCGCAGGTACTCTCAGTGCACAGGGTATAGTTGACGCCAACAACCTGTTCAATGCCAGCAATATAAATACTGTATCCAATGTTTTTCCTGCCGGTGATTTTGTGAGCTTTGGACATGTCATGATCACTGCCCAGAACGGAAATATTTTCACACGCAAGAGTTTACAAATACAAAGTGCTGGAGACGATATCGCTCTCTTTGCTGGAGGCAAGATAGAGATATCGGAAGGATCTCACTTCGCTGCTCTAGGCGGAAACATTATCGTCAATGCTGGAACATTGTGCATAAGTTCGCAACCTGAAGATAACTCTTCCTGCGATAGTAACAACCACAATTATTCCGATAACACTGATTTCGGCAATAATGGCTTTGAAGACCCCAAATGTAATACCTGCAATGTTCAAGGCGACTTAATCAACCTGCATAAGTCTTGCTGCTGGCTTGCCATTACTCGCGAGACCGGTGACCAGAAGAATCCACTTTTCGGTGGTGGCATTGCCATTGTGACCGGCAACTTCGGTAAAACTGTATCGGACAGCAAGACAGCACTCAATGCCCTATTGGATAGCCATCGCGGGGGCAATGCTGTGAATAAATCAGGGCATATCGTGGGTTCTCCTAATCTGCTCAATCCAAACCACGGTTATATCAACTTCTCAGCTGGGACTCAGGCTACCATTCAAGTAGACAGTAATAACAACTTTGTTTCTGATGGTGGCACCATTCTGGTGCTTTCCACAATCAAGCAAGACACTATACATATAGATCAACAGGGCGATTTCTTTGCTATCGGACCCGGTCCACACAGTTCATTCATTGCTCCGGCAACTGAGCAATGGATACAGGCATGTGGCTTTACTGTTGTTGTTCCTCCATGTTGCCCACCACCACCACCATTTGTAGGTGCTCAACCGTTACCTCCGCTACTCGTAGCACTGCTCGCCTCGTCACCACCAGCACCGCCAGAACCAGGGCTGCCAGTGCGCCTGTTAACACCGCCACCACCACCGGCACCACCGACACTGCCTGAGACTACTATTACAAACCCTGACCTTCCACCAGCGACTCCGCCTACACCGCCAGGATTTCCTCCCACGACGATAACACCGCCGGGATCACCACCGCCACCTATTACACCACCACCACCACCGCCACCACCGCCGCCGCCACCTCCTCCACCGGTACCACCACCAGTACCGCCGGCTACGCCTGGTTCAGCTACCAGTGCCATTCTCAGTCCCTTCTTCGGACCGGCCCTGCCGCTTGCGCTTGGACAGACCTACACCTCACCTAATGCCTGTATTGTCAATTACTTCCAAGGCTCACCTGATAGTTATATTCAGATGGAGACAGGAACAGAAGTCATGGCTGCAGAAAATCATGGCATATACCTGGTGAAGGGACAGGTGTTGGCACGAGGAGGAAAGACAGGTACTACAATCACAACAGATTTAGCTCAAGTAAACCTGCAACCCAAATCGATAGCCCTGGTTGAAGCAAGAGCTAACCAGCCTGAGAGAATCACTGTCATTGATGAAGGAGGACCAAATGGCGTGACAGTGCAGGTGAACGGCAAGAGTTATACAGTTCATGAAAGCGCAGGACTTGTCCTGCAGGGAAAGGTCACTGAAAAACTGGCTACAGGAACTGTTACAAAAGGACAACCTTTGCAGGCAAGTGTGTCAACTACCGAACAACCGGTTAACGTCATGCGCGTTGCAGTTCATCTTCCTGAGCTAGTTGCTGAAAATGCCATATTCATGTGCATTTATCACAGAATTAGAAACTATCTCTACAAGCAACCAGGACCACCGCAAGGGCTTGCCGCAAAACCAATTCAAGTAAGTCTGCAACCAGCAGGTTTAGAACAGCCCTGCCAGAGCTGCTTGAAGAGCGAACAGTCAATGCCTGCTGAGACAATAGATTTGGCCACAGTATGGCCGGTCTGGGCAAAGGTCGCCTCTTTGATAGACAAGCAGGACACTGACTGGCAGCAGATTGCTTATACTACACCAGCTACCATGAAAAACATCAGAATGACCGAGGGTACTCAACTGTCGATGAGCGGACAGGATAGCTATCAACTCAGTCACGGCAGCATCCTGCTACAGGTGCAAAAAACTACACGCATTGATGCACCAAACTGCACTCTATTTGCCAACCCTAATTCGGCCGTGATTGTCACTGCTGCTAAGGGCGTAACACATCTACTCGATCTTGTGGATTACTCTGGCGGATCTGTAAAAGCATTGATTGGTAAATCCACCGTATCATTGCGTCCAGGCCGCGAGATCTCTGTCGTTTCAGGATCGCGAACACAGGCTCAAAATATAGTCTGGTCTGACGGACTTGCCCGCCGCAACGTTGAAGCATTGCCTTCACTTGAGAATGTTCAGCTTGTTAAAGGAGAGTTCTCTATAGTTGATGCTTTGTCAAGGCATCCATTGCTACAAGAGCTTCGGAGATCCTCGGCAAAAGCAGATCGTGAACTCATGGCCAGAATACTGAAAACAGGAGCAACAATTCAAATAGTCTTTGACAGGACCAGAGGACCATACTCAGTTCCGGTTGCCCTACCAGAAGCCACAAACCTGGAAACCCCCAAGGTGTATTAGTAGTCAAGGCGCTCTGCTGCAGTTTTGGTCTTACTACGAGACCTCAGCAGAGTGCCAGACAAACCATTATAGACAAGGGGATCAGTTATGAACTCAGTTGCTATACCATTCCAAAATCATGGTGGATACGGGTCAGCATCCACTCAGCTCTTAAATACCTTGCTTCACCACGCGAGACTGTTGCAGCGAGAAGCATGCGAGTTGGCTCATCTGATCAGAATGCGCATGCATCGCGAAGCTGCCAGTGAGCATGCAGGCTCGCCCGCAGATTGCTTGTTGAGCCTGCGAGCAAAGAGTCGTCACATGCGTCTTCAAGAGGCCAAAGCCAAAAGTCACTGGTTCAACAGAGTCTTACCTACTTATGAGGCTCCAGTGAATCTTCAGTACATGCCTGTTGCAACATATACGGACGAGCTTAAGATCATGGGCGATAGACATATCACTAAAGAGAATCGTCTGGCAGAGATGAACGATCTTTACACTGTACGAATGCTTTTAGGAACCACCAAGAAAATGGTTACAGTATAATGATTATAGTATAAGGTTAGGAGCAGTAAATCCAATGAAAATAATCGTCGGACCTGCATATCTCCTCCTGACACTGCTTATATTAACTATTTGTCCGTGCTTTGCTCAAACGGGATGCAATCAATGGTTAATCCAGGAGGCGTACAACCAACTGAAAGCAGGTGCCAATGAGCAGGCCATAACCACTCTAAGCAAGGTTCTCAAGGACAACCCTGCATCAGTTGACGCCAGGCGCTATCTTGGATATGCCTTTATCCAAATGGGGCTTGGCACCAAAGCGATACGTGAATTAGAGTATGTGACACGGATGGAACCTGGTTCACCAGCTGACCTGGTGCTGCTTGCAGACGCTTATTTTTACTCCAGCCAGTACAAGCAGGCTGCCGAGCTTTATGAAGAGGCACTGAAGACAAGCCCCTGCTCTGAGAGCGCCCGCAGCGGTTTGGTACACACTTACATAGCACTAGGCGAAACTGAGAAGGCAACAGCTCTATGCACAAATGCACTGAATGAATCTCCCGCGCCATCGTCCCGCATACACTACGAGGATCTGCTGTGTCTGGCACAAGGAAGCCATGGAGTACAACGACCACCATCAGGAAGATAGCTGATGAAATCAGTCCGTTCCAACAAAGGTACATTGTTAGCAGAACTGCCACTAGCCATGTGGATAATGTTTGTTGTCATTACTATTCCAATGATAGATCTGGCGACCATCACTTTACGCACAACGTTCCTTGTCACTGCAGCCCACCATGCAGCATCAGCTGCTGCTCGTTCAACCTATTTTCAGACCAACAATGGGTCCAGTCTCTCAGCCAAACAGGCTGCTCAGACTCAGGCAACGTATGATTTGCAACGATTTGGGATGTCCCTCACAACACCAGTGACTACAAATATAGTGACAACTACAGTAGGCACCAATCAGACCACAAGAACATCAGCACCATTGATCACGCCACCTGACAGTACAAACAACACGTACAGCATAGAAGTCATTGTCACTTCACAAGTCAACCCACTTATCCCATTCAATTTGCGTTATTTTGGAACAGTACCTGGATTAACGGCACCGATGACAATCACCTGTGCGGCCCAGGAATTTTCCGAAAATCCCCAGGGACTCACCAAATAGTCTTTGTGAGAGCCACGTTTTCAGCATTCAATGGAGCCGTCTGATTATGAGCTGTAATTTTACAAGGACCAGTTCTGGCCAAACAACTGCAATCCTCGGGTTGTTAATCTCAGTCTTCTGCCTGTTAACCCTTGGTCTCTTCACTTTTGAAATCAACAGAGTTGAGCTTGCGCGCCAGCAGCTCAAGGCCGCTTGCGATGCTGCCGGACTGGCGGCAGCAGCAACTTTGGCCAGCTCTGACAATTTAAATCCAACCGCGTCGCAGCAAACTGCGATGCAGACAGCACTAACCACATTTCAGCAGAACTCGGTTCTTGGAGTACCTTTGACCAATGCATCAATAGCCTCCAGTTCAACACAAGTGCCATTGGCAAATCAGGGACTGCTATCCTTTCAGTTGCTCAATCCAAACAACAATAATCAGGTTGTAAGCTTAGGCGATCCCAATGGTAAGGTCATTCTTGTCACCGGAACGTTCGGAGTCAATCCGGCTTTTGGAAAGTTTCTCAGCATAAGTTCTATACCTGTATCCTGGCAAGCATCCGGTGGCGTACCGAGCATGGACTTAGTCCTGTGTTTTGATCTGTCCGCCTCAATTGATGATATGACTCCTGTAACCTTTGTGCGACGCCAGTGGAATGCGGCACAAGGTAAAACCAATTACATAGTCGCCTCGACAGCAGCCGGTTCGCCTGCCGGAGCATTAGCTCAAGGAACTATTCTCAATATTCTTGGACCACCTGTAATAGGATCACCTGTAGACGGTATGTATCCACAACAACTCTCTTCCAGCAATTATCCTGGCGACAACAAATACCCAATGAATTTTAGTGAGGATTCAGGAGGTACCGGTGCAGCGCCAGGTTTACGCGGAACACCAAATGCCGGGTCGCCTCCAGGAAACTGCCAGCCGGGCAGGGCCGGCACCGGCGGTGCGAGCACTTATACAGATCTTGTAGTGAACATAGATGGCAACTCGCAATTTGGAGGAACTGTCTTCAACGGCTACAACTTTCCGGACCTGTCCACACTGGTGGAAGCAGCACGAGGCAATCTAGAGAACAATAATGTCTTCACAAGCAGCAAAGCTAGTTTGTCTGTACCGACAAACATACGCCCAATAGCTGGATATCAGGCAGCCTACTTTCAAGCAGCAGCTCAAAACGTTCATCCACTTTATGATGCTCAGGTTGCAGCAGCAAATTTCTTGACAATTATGAACACTGATGCTAATTCACATTTCTGTCTGGTTTCCTTTAACGATAACGCAGGCACATCAGCCACAGATAATTCAACAACCGATAACATTGATTATAATTATACGGCTGGCGGAACAGGCAGCTTCCCTTCGCCTATGATTGCACTCAGTTCAGCAGCAAGCACAACTAATTATTCTGCGATTCAAACTATATTGCCAACTACCCGGGCTTATGGTGGTACCAATATTGGTGATGCACTCAATACGGCTGTCACGCAACTAAAGACAAACAGCAGGCAATGGGCCAAACAGGCGATAGTTCTCTTTACTGACGGCGAGCCAACGGTTGGAGGACCGCTTGATAATGATCCGGCGACAAATGCAAGAAAAGCAGCAGTGCTGGCTCAGAAAAGCTCCATTCCAATATATACAATAGGACTGGCTCAAACTGCAGCAATCATACCATCTGAAACAGCCATACTGAATGACACAAATTCAAACCCCAATACTGGTGGCATTGCTGCCATTGCCGGTAATGGTGGCAAGTTTTTTCTTGTAACTAAGGTTCAGAACCTGCAACTAACCTTTGAGAATATTGCCCGGCAATTGGTGCAATTAGTCCATTAGGAGGTTAGTTTATGTTGGTGGTAAACGATCAGAATTACTTGAGCGTCCTTGGCAGGGAGAATACACCTGCAAATGCTGAGCCTCAGCAAAAGGTACATAGACAATACTGCCATCGGCAATTGCACGGACACGCTCTCATTGAGTTGGCTCTCATAATAGTATTGATGGTTGTAATGTCAATGCTAGGTGCCAATATTGGTATAGTCGCTTTAGCAACTTCAATTAACGACTCCGCCTGCCGCGATGCTGCCCGTGCCGCTGCTCAAGCAAGCAATTCTGCTGTTGCTTTAGGATTGGCTCAAGCTGCCATTAGAGCACACGGAGCTGATGGCTATTATGTAACTCAGCCAACTATTAATACTGGAGCATTTGTTTATCAAGACTACGCTGGTAACCCGCCGCCCAATACAAGTCCCTACGTCAGCGTGACAACTTCTTCAACTGTGCGCATCCCAGCTCCCATAATGTTCTGGGGAGCTAAGTTTGGTTCGAATGGCACGATCTCGTTCAGCAGATCGTATGTGTTTCCTATTGTCAAATCTCAACTTTACTTACAATGAATCCACAAAACCTTGCGACAAGTTGCCTGGTCTCTGTTAAGCAGCATCCGACAACCAAATCAGTAGCGGCGGCATCAGACTCAGCAAGTTTACGGCTGGAGCCCAGCTAAGTGGAAGAAAACCGACAACACAACTAAGCACACTGGCACTCATTGCTCACTGCCAGAGAAACAGCCCATTAACACAGTCGCCAACCGCGTTTTTACACGAAGCCGGTAAGTCCGACCCAACTGGAGAGTACTGAACTAGTCTATCAAGGAGCAGACTCTGAGCCTGATCGATCAGCCTTTGGATCCTGCTTGACAAAAGCAATCTCCGGCCGACCGGAAATACTAGCTGCAGGAGCCAGACTGACATCAGTCGGCAACAAAGCATCCATCACAGTGCTCAATGAAAGACATTCGGATAGTCCTACAAGAGTCTTCACACGTTGCCCATTACGAGCCACCAGAATTACAGTAGGAACCTCTTCTACACCAACTGCTTGAATGAGTCCCTCGTTTAGAGGATCGTCCACGCTAGCCTTTACCAGGCGAACGTCATTGTTATAACGAGAGACAGCTCTCTCCATGGACTCCAAACAAGCTCGCGTCTCTTTGCCGTAGCCAGCTGTAAACAAAAGAGCAAAATAGCTTGGTCTTTGTTTGAGCTGCGCAGCTTCTGATGCAGAAGTTGGACAGGTTGCCTGAAGAGCACAGGCAGGCTCGAGCAAACAGAAAACAACTCCCCAGATAATAATTGAAATAAAGGCAAGTTTTGCCATAGCTGTAAGCCTCCGCATGAAGCGAAGTTGAAATTCAACCCAGATTGACCTCGACACTGTGATTATTCCCGAGAAATTACAGGTTTACACGATAATTCGCCTTTAAAGTACTTAATGATCTTGACAACATACTTCCACCGCTCAATGCCTGCACTAATAGTGCGTTTCCTAAATAACGCTTCACCTGTAGGGGCGAATTCTATCCGCCCGGACGCATGCAATGAGCCCCTTGTATCTACGAACGGTCCGATTGTATCGATACTTTGGAAACGCACAACTAATGAGCAGCCCTCAGCCGACAGCAACCAGTTTGCCACCTAAAACTACCTGCTTCACACATAGAGTCTGCTTGTCCCAGATGACCAGGTCGCCTGCATGCCCGGATTGCAGAAGTCCTAAATAAGGCTCCACACCTAGAGCAATTGCTGGATTGTAGCTAGCCATCCGTATAGCTTCAGGGAATGTGGCTATCTCCCATTCCACAACATTCCGGACTGCCTGATCAAGCAGTAGTGATGATCCCACAAGCCCGCCGTTGCTTGTTCCAACCTGTGCTCTGTCTGTAACAAGGATGGTTCGCTCCACCCCTTTAATCTTAATGATGAGCTCAACTATAGCCGGATCAACATGCAAACCATCGGCAATAACACAGCAGAATACCTGCGGATCAAGAAGGGCAGCTGTCACAGCCCCAGGAGCACGATGCGCCAGCGGCGGCAGAGCGTTAAAAGTGTGTGTCATCAGCCTGGCACCACATCTGAAAGCTTCTTTTGCCTGCGCCAGTGTGGCATTTGAATGACCGACAGAGACACAAACACCACGTTCGGTCAAGAATTTAATAGACTCGCCACCAGGGTCGGTTTCTGGAGCAAGAGTAATTAGAGCCACAGCATCTGTCACCAGGTCGGCCACGGCATCTTTCGTCAACTGGCGAACCCACTGTTGCGGATGTACACCAGGTTTTTCCCTGGAGAGGAAAGGTCCTTCAAGATGCAGCCCAAGCATGCGCGCCAGCCCACAGGCAGCACTGTCTGATAACGCCTCAGACAGCAGTTCAGCCTGCCCTCCGCAATTTCCAGTCGCCTTACATACCCGAGCCCCAAGGCGTGTCAGCAAGGAAATATTTTTCTTGAGATGCTCAATTTCATCAGTTATTAGTGTCGGCAGGAAGCTAGTAACGCCACAGTGAGCCATAGTTTTTCTTAAATTAATGATCTCTGCTTCATCTGGATCGCCCCAGAGATTACACTCCGGCCCACCATTCACCTGTAGATCGATAAGACCAGGGGTCACATAGCAACCATCGGCACTTAACACTTCGGCTCCAGGCTGCTCAGCTTCTTCAAACTGTGAGAGACTGGCAATGGTCTGCCCATTTAGGCTCAGAGTAGCAAAACGTTCGGCAACAGGAGTAATGAGGTGTCCACCAGTTACTACCAGTGTTGCCGAGGATTTAAGAGTGTTGAGTTGAGACATCAGTTGAATTTCTGCTTCAATTTGGATTGGATGATAATCTGCATGGGAATATTAATGGTTGGAATGGCGTATCTACAAGGCCTATCCTTAAATGGTTGATACAAACCCAACTTTAAATCCAGTCACCGGGCGCCAGTGGGACTTAAACTCACTAATAGAAAAGCTCCTAGAGCTTCAGGATGCCTTGTTGCAATCTCAGGAACGCAATATTATGCTTACAGCACAGACTCGTGAGCTGGAGCGCGTGGCCAGAGATGCAGAAGACTTGAAGTCTGAGCTGGCCAATCAGGGACAGCTACTGTCTGATAAAAGTCGAGAGAACAAGCATCTGCACCAAGAGCTCACCAGAATGGCAGGGCTAATGGAAACCAGGATGCAAGAGGTTGAAGACTTAAAGACTGTAATTGGCGATCTGCAACATCAGCTTAAGACCTGTCAGTCAGAACGTGACCTGTTAGCTGTCATGCTCACTGATGCCGAGCAGGCTGCCCGTCAGGTTAAGCGGGCTGATTCACTAAGCAGGGCTCCCGGAGCACCGACGCAAGAACTGTATCAGCCTGTCCAGGCAGAGACACAGAAAGCCGGCTGGATGAAATACTTAAAAGGAAAAGAGTCTCGTTAACCTGATTAATGTTTGACGGGACTACCAATGTCACCTTGTAGATTAGGATCCCCCAGAGGAGTCAACGGATCTGCCGGAGCATTTATCCTATTGTCCAGCGTCTGGCTAGGGCTACCTGGCAATTTCTTAGGTGAAAACAATGCTTGCAGCGCATTGGACGCCCCGCTTAAGTTGACAGTTGTTGTCCTGCGACCAAAGAAGCCTTTCTTTGTAGTAACCGAGTCACCGAGAATATCCTGCCCTTTTATGTCAGAACCTCCTAACCAGCCACGCTTTCTTGCAAACTGGTTGCCAAGAACATTGACTTCAGTTTCTTTGCTGCCAAAGAGTCCTTTCTTCTGAACAAACTTGTCGCCCAGCCGATCTTTGACTTCACTGTCAGTGCGACCCCAAAAACCGTGCTTAATTTTCACCTGCTCGCCGGAGCCATCCGTAACTGTCCAGTCATTGCCACGGGCTAAACCAGCTGAACTATTGGCAAAGCAAACAAAAAGGGAAAGGGCTAAATATATACTCACTGAACGCATCATTAACTATATGCCTCCTTTCCTGGCGAACTGCTTATAAGTCTGACTTAGCGGTCCTTCATTTGTTCCCTGCCCTTATAAGATTACTCATCTTCTTTTGATTGATGGCAACAGAGGAGACAGACAAATTATGATTAAACGGCTCCTCAGGTTACACCACTGTTACTCCGTTGTCTGTTGAGGTTGTCCACTTGTTAAAATCAATACTGTAGATCTGGCTGCATAAGAATTTTGGATAACAACTTGGAGACACTTACTGCACAGCTGTTAGCTGGTAACAAACGGGCACTGGCCCGGGCCCTTACTATTGTTGAGGATGGTGGGAAAGATGCCTGTTCTGTTGTCAGGCAGCTCTTCCCTTATAGCGGCAAGGCTCATCTCATTGGCATTACAGGCTCGCCAGGTGTTGGTAAATCGACCCTGGTAGACGCACTTGTAACTGAAATTCGCAAGGCAGATCTCAAAGTTGCTGTAATCGCCACAGACCCGACCAGCCCTTTTACCGGCGGCGCAATTTTAGGCGATCGTATTCGCATGCAAGCCCACACTCTTGATCAAAACGTCTTTATTAGATCGATGGCCAATAGAGGACATGCAGGTGGAACATCGCTGGCTATCTATGATGCTGTCCGCATGCTTGAAGCGTTTGGCTATGAGATTATCATTATTGAGACAGTTGGTGTCGGACAGACAGAACTGTCCATAGCAAAGACGGCCGATACCACCATACTTGTCTTAATGCCTGGATCAGGTGATGAGATTCAAGCAATCAAGTCTGGCATTATGGAAATAGGTGATTTATTTGTAGTCAACAAAGGCGATCTACCTGGCGCCCACAAGACAGCATCAGAAATTAGTTACAGCCTCGAGCTAGCTCAACACTTCCCGGGCTGGACACCGCCTGTCTTAGTAAGCATTGCCGAAACAGGAGCAGGGCTGGACGAAATCTGGCAGGCAGTAGGAAAGCATCGCCAGTACCTGCTTGAATCAGGGATGCTTGAAGAGCGGCGTAAAGCCAAGGTAGCCGCTGAACTTGAAGAGCTGGTTTCTGAGATAGTGAGAACCAATTTGAAAGCTTCGCTAGAGCATTCACATATTCAGGAGTTATTGCATCAGGTGCTCGCTCGAGAAGTTGATCCACACTCTGCTGCCGAGAACCTGATAAAAGAGCTCTTTGGCTCAAACTGAAGTTAACAGCCGGAACATTGCCAACTGAAGATAACATCGGTGTGCGCACAATTGCTGGCACAACTGCATTTACTCTGATATTCAGCGGTGCCAGCTCAATTGCCAGCGATCGAGTCAGAGATAGTACTTTCACTATAGTCATTTGTTGCCTAAGCCGTTCGCACATCTCTGCTATAAAGCGAGGTCGCACCGACTGTCCAATGCAAGCTTATCTATTACTGCGCCGCCAGAGGAAATATGCTGGCAGACCAGAGACAATAATCAACAAGCCGGCACCACAATATTTGGGCGCAAGACAGATCTGTCCGATAAGGACCAAAGTGGCAAAGAGGATATAGACTGCAGGCAGAAACGGGTAGGCCGGAACCCTGTATGGACGATCATGCTGCTTCTTCTTGCACCTTAATACGAAGACAGCAGCTACAGTGGCCACATAAAAAAGTAGAGCAGCAAAAACTACATACTCCAAAAGATTGCTATAGGTTCCAGATGTTGCCAGCAGGCAGGCCCAGAGCCCTTGCAGAAGCAAACCAAACACAGGTACGTTGGTTGACTTATTAAGATAGCCGGCACGCTTAAAAAAGAGACCGTCGCGTGACATCGCATAATATGCGCGTGGTCCGGCAAGAATTAGTCCATTGAGACAACCGAAAGTTGAAATTATAATTGCTGCAGCCATTACCACCTGCCCAGAAGATCCCATAATCATCTCAGCTACTGCTGTAGCAACCCTGTCTTCAGTTGCCCAGGATATGCCGCGACCCAGAATACTGGCACTTTCCGGCGTGCCATGCATAGGTAAGATCAAGAGATAGACAACGTTAGCTAGAACATATAAAAGCACAACAAGAGCTGTACCGAAAGCAAGGCTGCGAGGCAAGACTTTCTCTGCATTCTTGACCTCATCACCAGCAAAAGTTATGTTGTTCCAGGCATCGCATGAGAACAGAGCACCCACCATAGCCAGACCCAGTACTCCCAGGAACTTGATCCCAGTTAACGGATTGCCGCCCACATCATGCGGTTGCCAAAAGTCTGTCAAGTTAACCGGTATGCCATGAAACTTTGACCAGCAAACCAGACCAAGAAGAATCAGCCCAGCAAGCGCCGCCACCTTAGTAATAGTAAAAGTTGTTTGAATCACTTTAGCTGTGCGCAGACTCAGACAGTTGACAGCTGTCAATACAACAATCAGACCTACTGCAACCAGTTGCACAGTGGAGAATTTCCAGAAAGGCAGTGCCAGCAAAACGTTGCTCTGCGAGACACCTGGAGCAAAAACTCCCAGAAATTTAGCAAAGGCTACTGCAACAGCTGCGATAGTTCCACACTGGATAACAGTAAAAAGTGTCCAACCATAAAGGAAGCCAGCAAGGGGTCCGTAAGCCTCGCGCAGAAAAACATACTGCCCACCTGCACGGGGGAACATAGACGCCAGCTCGCTGTAACTAAGCGCAGCCATCACAGTAAGTGCACCGGCCATGAGCCAGCAGACAAGCAACCAGCCAGGAGAGCCAACTTGCCGGGCTGTTTCAGCAGATACGATAAAGATACCAGAACCGATCATCGACCCGACAACAATAGCTGTAGCATCAAGAAGGCTCAGCTCACGGGAAAAATGTCCGCCTTTGACACTATTATCTTGATTTGGCATGACTCTTGGACACCTTTATTGAGCACCGGAAAGCCTTCTTGTAACACCCGTATCTTTTCAGCAGAGGTAATCGCTTGCCAATGAGGCAACTACAGTGAGAAGCGCCGATATGCTGCATTGAAATACCAGATGTCTAAGCAGTTGCCTAACTAATTACACTTAACTTTCTGGAGAACGGCATGGTGGGGCAGCTATGCGAAATCTTACTGTAATGTCATCAAATGTATATGCGAACGCTATGCAGTTTGGCTTGACTTGCTGTTTTCAGACCAATACGATTTCAAAGTAACTCTGTGTAAATGGTGGTGCCCGTCAGCCACCCTACACACACGCAAAGGTGTCGTTGATTTGCATGCCTAAGATTGCCATTATTAGTCAGCAGGATAAAGGTGTTCTCATCGATGTAGGTGGGTGCTCAACCTTGCAGGAGGTCACTCAACAGCTCATCTCCACTTTACAGATCTCCTCCGAGTTCTGGGCCGGGATGAATATCGATTTAAATCTGGGTGAACTTAAGCTTTCCGAAACTGAAGTTTCGCAAATTCTCTCCATAGCCGCCGAGGTTGGTATCAAACCGCACCAGATCTTCGCCAGCAACGCTGCGACAAAAGAAGCGTTAGCTACTCATAAAGTATTAGTAGGAACCGGTCGACCAATGACCCTGGCAGTAGGACCGCTCGCAACAGAGCCTCTGGAGCCAGCAGCAACCCACGCCCAGCCGGACAGTGGCAACATAAGAGATGCAGCAGGTGCAGTGCCTGCTCCAGCTGCAACTGAAGTACACACTGCCAGCAACAACGACGCAAACGCGACATGCACCGCCAGTGGTGCTGCTGTAGAGCCTGATGCCAGTTCAACAGCTCCAGCACCGCCGGCCATCTTGTACTTGCGCCAGACGTTGCGATCAGGTCAGTCTGTCAGTCATCAGGGGCATCTCATTATTATTGGCGATGTCAATCCAGGCGCCGAAGTTAGGGCTGACGGAGACATAACTGTATGGGGTGCTTTGCGCGGAGTAGCTCATGCTGGACTCAACGGAAATACTTGCGCTGAGATTAGAGCTTTGCGACTGGAGCCAATTCAATTGAGAATAGCTCACGCAATCGCCCGCTCGCCTGATCGTCCACATAAAACTACTCAGAGCCGCACAGGTCCTGAGACAGCCAGAGTGATCAATGGCACTATTCGTATTACAGCAAACAATCCTGATTAACTCCGATCTTGTGTCGATCCTTCACAATAGCAAAGGGAATAGAGAATGAGTGGCAGAGTCATAGTTATCACCTCCGGCAAAGGTGGCGTTGGTAAGACAACTGCTTCCGCCAATATAGGAGTGTCGCTTGCTCAGACAGGGGTCTCCGTTGCCATGGTGGACATGGACATAGGATTGCGCAACCTGGACATTCTTATGGGTCTGGAAAACCGTGTTGTCTACAACCTCGTGGATGTTGTGGAAGAGCGTTGCAAGCTCAGACAGGCTCTCGTGAAAGACAAGCGGTTGCCAAATCTATGCCTGCTTCCTGCAGCCCAGACACGCGACAAGAGTGCCGTCAACGCCGAGCAGATGAAAAAGCTCTGCGGAGAACTTAAAGCACTCTTCGATTATGTCATTGTAGACAGCCCTGCCGGCATTGAGAGCGGGTTCCAGAATGCGGTAGCAGGCGCCGAAGAGGCTATCGTCATTACTACTCCAGAGATGTCTGCAGTGCGCGATGCTGATCGCATAGTAGGTCTTCTGGAGGCGCGCAAAGAGGAGATCAGCCAGTACCGTCTGGTACTCAACCGGGTGCGACCGGGAATGATCCGCACTAACGACATGATGAGTGTCGAAGATGTGCTCGAGATTCTGTCAGTCAAACTGTTAGGCGTTGTGCCTGAAGACGAACAGATTATTGTTTCCACAAATAAAGGTGAGCCGATTGCCGGCACTGACAATATCCGCTCCGGATTGGCCTTCCGTAATATTGCCAGGCGCTTGCGCGGGGAAGACGTGCCTTTTATGGATCTTGACGAACTAAACGCCAATTGGTTTGGCAAGGTCGTCAAGTTCTTTGCCCCGGCCCGGGTTTAGGTAGGGAGGAGCTAACGTGCAAGTTGTTAACTGGTTTTTCCGCAGAAAAGATGAATCGGTCCGGTCACAGGCCAAGGATCGCATGCGGTTGATGCTTATTCACGATCGTCTGGAACTTCCTGCCGATCGCCTGTCAAGCTTAGAAGAGGAGCTTATCGCTGTCGTCTCGCGTTATTTTGATATAGATAGGCAGACAACCCGTTTTGATCTGCAACAATATGAGCGTAGAGCGGCATTGATTGCCAACTTCCCATTATTGCGTTCCAAGTGTTGAGCTCACCTGAATCACTATCTAGTCGCCTGAATTACTTTCGCCAAGTGCCACAGATTCTCCTTGGTATGGACTGGTATTTGGCAGCGGCCACCAGCTTCCTGGTGGCCGTGGGACTGTCTACGCTCAAGTATGCCGGTCAAGGCGGCATGTTCTATGACAGGCAGCTTGAATTTCTCTGGGTCGGAGTTGCTGCCCTGGTAATCTTCTGGCGCATACCATATGTTTTTTGGACACAGAAGGTCGTTGTGCCTGTCTTGTATGGCATCAACCTCGCTCTCCTCCTGGCTGTAATGATGCGCGGACACGCAGCGCTAGGGGCCCAACGGTGGCTGGCGCTAGGTCCCATCACATTGCAACCTTCTGAAATTGCTAAGATGGTTGTTATTTTTACACTGGCTGCATGGTTTCGCAGCAATCCAATCAGGAGCTTCTTTGACATCTTCAAAGCTTTGTTTATCATGCTTCCGCCGGCAGTGCTTGTCTTTAAGCAGCCAGATCTCGGCACTTCGCTTACTTTTGGAGCAGTCTTCCTGGCAATGATCTTCTGGTCCGGCGCCACAGTTGTCGACATTGTTGTGCTTGCTTCGCCTGTGGTCAGCCTTGTCCTCAATGCCATTTCTGTCAACGCCTGGCTTATTTTTGTTGGCGTACTAGGTACGGTGCTGGCCATCTCATGGCGCAGGCGGAGCTGGTCGCTTCTGCTTCGCCTGGCAATGTGTGCTGTAGTAGTTACTGCCAACATAGGCGTAGGTGAACTCAGACCGCATCTCTGGGGAATGCTCAAGGATTATCAGCAGAAACGTCTCACTAGTTTTGTCAATCCCTGGGAAGACCCACGCGGCTCCGGCTATCACATTCTGCAAAGTTTGATAGCTATAGGCAGCGGCGGTCTTGAAGGTAGCGGATTAGGGCATGGCAACCAGAGCCAGGGGGAGTTTATACCAGAGCGGCATACAGACTTCATCTTTGCTGTCATAGGAGAAGAGCTCGGCTTTCGCATCTCATGCCTTGTTATCTTGTCCTATGTCATAATCTGCGCCAGGGCCCTTGTAATTGCCTATCAGAGCCGACAGGAGCCATCAGGTAGCTTTGTCGCTATCGGAATAATGGCACTTTTCCTTTTTCATGTCTTTCTCAATATAGGCATGACTATGGGCATCATGCCGGTAGCAGGAGTCCCTTTACCTTTTATGAGTTATGGAGGGACAGCACTCATTATTGATCTCATCTGCATAGGACTGTTGCTGTCCGTCAGTTCTATGCATCCAGCCCCCAGGGAAGATGTCTGGAAATAGTTGCAGCGTTAGGCGACATTAACCTGAATTCCTTGTTCAGGCGGACAGATTTCGCTTATACTCTTCCTGGACGGACGCGTCCGTCCACTCTTAACAACGGAGACATTCAAGAAATGGCTATCGAGTCGATTGATACCGCCCAGCAACTCCTTCGGGTCTTCAGCACGCGCGAGGAGGAGATTCTCACAGAAGCCACCAGCACTTTTGCAAAGTCCGGATTTCGCTCGACAGATGTTCAGTTAATTGCAGACTCGCTCGGAATTGGCAAGGGCACTATATACAGAGCCTTTCCCACAAAACAACTCCTTTTCCTAGCCTGTGTTGATAGAGCCATGAGGCGACTCTTCACAAGGATGCAGAATGCTTCGCCACAAAGTGCTCATCCTCTCGAGCGCGTAAAAGCAGCCATCAAGGCCTACCTTGCCTTCTTCGATGAAAACCCTGAACTGCTCGAACTAATAATTCAAGAACGTTCAGAGTTTAAAGACAGATCTATGACAACCTATTTCGACTATAGAAACCGCGCCATACAGCCATTGAATGACCAGTTGGCGGCCCTTATAGTCCAGGGCGAGGTTCGTCCGGTCAAACCAGAAGAGATTACTGACTTCATAAGCCAGCAACTATATGGCAAGCTCTTCACCCACTACTTTACCGGCAGCAAAGATTCTCTTGCCAAAGACGCCGATTACCTCATTGATCTGCTATTCCACGGATTTTTGACCAGGCGTCAAGCTGATCGCAACCAGACCTGACCCCACTTACCTCTGACTGCCACAACACAATGAATCAAGACGAAAACATAGGAACTAACAGAATGCTTGCAGTTGACGACAGACTGGCTGAAACAAATTTCGACTCAGCAACTTCGCTCCCGCCACGTAAGGTAAACAAAGTAGCAGTCACTACTGTGCTTCTGACCATATGTACAATGCTTGCCGGCGCAATCTGGTGGTATTACGCTCATGGACGTGAAGAAACAGACGATGCATACGTAGATGGACATATTACATATATCAGTTCAAGAATATCTGGCACAGTCACTCTGGTGCTAGTAGATGAGCACCAGAGTGTAAAGAAGGAACAACTCCTTATTTTGCTTGATCCGCGTGATCAACAGACAAAGGTAGACGAAGAGAAGGCCTCACTTGACGAAGCACAATACCAGGCGGTTGCAGCCCAATCCAAGATAGGACAGAGTTCTTTTTCAGCACAGGGACAGACTGCGCAAGCAACAGGCGACATCAACTCTGGTCAGGCTGGTATTGCCGCCGCCAGACAATCAGTTTTGCAAGCAAGAGATCAAATAAGGCAGGCAAAGGCAAGACTGAGAGAGCTTGTGGCTCAGGAGGCTTATGCTCGCACCGACTTTGAGCGCTACAAAACTGTCTTCGAAGACAGGGCTGTCACCAGACAACAATATGACAAGGCACAACAGAGCCTTCAGGTTGCCACCGCTCAGCGTGAGCAGTCGGAAGAGAATCTCAGGCAATGCCAAAAACTGGAACTCCAGGCACAATCCAGGGTGGAAGGAGCGCTAGCACAGCTGGACAAATCGAAAGGTACGCTGACTTCTGCCAAAGCTACTGTGGCACAGGGAAGAATAGATGAGCAACAGTATCAAGCTATGCTTGCCTCTATGCAACGTCATAAAGCAGCCCTTAGCCAGGCTCAGTTGCAACTTTCCTACGCACAGATTTCAGCTCCTGTTGATGGACGAATTGGTAAGAAATCAGTGGAGATTGGACAGCGAGTTGAGCCCGGGCAAACACTAATGTCGGTGGTGCAGAACGAATTTTGGATCATGGCTAACTTCAAAGAGACTCAGGTTGGCAAAATGCACGTCGGGCAAGTGGCTGAGATCAAGATCGATACATTCCCTGATCACACATTTAGAGGACGGGTAAGTAGTCTATCCCCGGCATCTGGAGCCAAATTCAGCATGCTTCCACCAGACAATGCAACAGGAAATTTCACCAAGATTGTCCAGCGCATCCCGGTCAAGATAGTTTTTGACAAGCAGACTTTAGGCACCTATCCAACACAGATTGCACCTGGCATGTCCTGTCTTGTAACAGTAATCGTGAACAAGTAACAAGTGCAATGAACGGTTATCAGAAAGCGCTAGAGAAAAAGATTGCTGAACATGGAGAAATCATCCGCTGGTTGATTGCGGTGGCAGTGTCGCTTGGCGCATTGCTGGAAGTCATCGATACAAGCATTGTTAATGTCGCTCTACCGCATATTCAAGGCAACCTGGGAGCAACACTGAGCGAAGTTGGCTGGGTAATCACTGCCTATGCCATTGCCAACACAATCATGATTCCGCTTAGCGCTTGGCTTGGTGTTGCTTTTGGCAAAAAGAATTACTTTGTTTTTTCTATGATTGGGTTTACATTAGCCTCAATTTTGTGCGGCATGTCAACCAACCTCCTGATGATTGTCTTTGCTCGTCTGCTGCAAGGTCTATTTGGAGGCGGATTGCTCGCAAAGGCCCAGGCCATACTTTTTGAATCATTTCCCAAACATCTGCAAGGGCATGCCCAGGCACTCTTTGGTGTGTGCGTCATTGTTGGACCAATTATTGGTCCAACATTAGGCGGCTATTTGACAGATACATTTGACTGGCGCTGGATATTTTTCATCAACATTCCTTTTGGCATTCTGGCAACTTTGATGTGTCTTTATGCTCTTCCCGACGATGTTCCTGGCGACACGTCTAAAGCAAACGTAGATTGGCTGGGAATCTGTCTTCTTGTTATCGCAGTAGGATCGTTTCAATACGTACTTGAGAAAGGACAGGATGACGACTGGTTTTCTTCACCAACAATTATCGCTCTATCGATTGCAGCTGTATTTGGCTTTGTTCTCTTCCTGGTGCAGGAGTTGACCACAGATAAGCCGGCAGTGCAGCTTAAAGTATTGCGGCATCGAGCCATTGCTGGTGGCTCTCTCTTCTCACTTATCATGGGCATGACTCTGTATGGAAGTATGTTTACAATACCAACCTTTGTGCAGACTCTTCTTGGCTTTACTGCCATGCAAAGCGGGCTGCTGCAGCTTCCCGGCTCACTTGCCTGTGGCTTGCTAATGCCGCTGTCCAGCTTTTGTTGCAAAATATTCGATGCCCGCCTGCTCGTTGGCTTTGGCACTGTTTTGATGGCCTGGGTTATGTTCCAGCTCACGGCTATTAACCTGGACACAAGTGTCGACTACTTCATCTGGCCACTTATCGTCAGGGGAGTGGCTATGGTGTTTATGTATATGCCGTTGACAATGGCGACACTGGGAAACTGTCCAACAAATGAAGTTGCTGAAGCATCGGGATTCTTTAACCTGGCAAGACAGCTCGGAGGTAGTATCGGCATTGCTGCAATTACCACAATGCTTGCAAGACGCATTGAATTTCATAGAGTCGTCCTCATAGAGAAAGTCACGCCCTTTAATCAGGCAGCTGTCGAGACAATGAACAGTTTTGCAGCGTTCTTCAAGGGGCACGGCGCATCGCCACATGACGCAGCATTTGGTGCCAAAATGTTAGCGCACGGTGAGCTGCTCAGGCAGGCGTCTGTTCTTTCTTATGAGGACATTTCATGGCTAGTAGGTGTCATTTTGTGCGGCAGTCTGGTACTTCTCTTTCTTCTTGATTCGGGACGGAAGAGCAGTGCTTCGCTGGCAGCCCATTGACAAATTTAGATATTACAGGAGACCTTAATGAAGAAGATGGACAGGCTGTGGGCCACAACAACAGCCGCCTTATACCTGCTAACAATATGGGGATCATTGACAGCTAGCGCGCAATCGCTTGCTCCGCTCAATTACAACCCGCCAGCTTCCCTGTCATCATTGCCGCTCAAGCAGAGCAGCAACAAGCAGATAATCGGCTCTGCATCGGCACCGGTTCTCAACCAACCGGCTACTACACAGGCAGCCCCAGCGCAAGCAGCCAAATTGCCAGGAAAGCTGCGCTCTGGCAAAAAAGAGCCTTACTCTCAAGAAAAGCAGATTCAAGCTAATCCAACCCCAATTGGCTCCTCTTCTGTCCTGCCGATAGAGCAGCAACTCTTCCCCGCCCCGCTACCAGCGGACCTGCCAGATGCCGCTATTACCATACCGCAGCCAATTCTGAAAGCACTTATATCAGTGGATCGTCGCTTGAGCCCGCTTCGTTTGGAAGCATCTTTTTCTGAGCAGGTCGCCTTACGCGATATCCTGCTGGTTGCTATGAAAGACAACCTGGACATACTAGATACGCATGCAACTGCTGAAATTCGCAAATACTCTTACCTGCAATCACTGAGCAAATTTCTACCTGACGCTCTCGTCGGCTACAGCCTGATAGGAGCTCATGGCGACATAAAGACTCCTGGCGCCATGTTCGGAGGCAGTCAGGGCGTAACCACATTAAGAATCAATAGCCCCTTTACAATCGCCAATGCTGGCTTCCGCTACAAAGCCTACCAAGGCGGTGCTGTTGTCTTTGGGGCTATACAGCACAAGCACCAGCTGCGGGCAGCCAGGGAACAACTCGCAGGTACCCTTAACGATACGTTGCTAAAAGCTGCCCAGAGCTATTACAACCTCCTGCTCAATGAGGCGCTTCTACAAATACGAGTCAAAGCTGTCGAGACCTCAGAAGAGCAGCTCAACCAGAACACAAACCTTGAGGCAAATGGACTGGCAACCAATCTCGATATACTTCAGGCTCGCACTCAGCTCGCTCGCGATCGACAGAACCTTCTGGAGCAGCAGAGCGCCAGGCGCGTAGCAGCAATCCAACTAGCCCACACTCTCAACATCAGTCTCGCTCAAGATCTCGTATGTGCTGAACGCACTATCCGCAAAGCCAGACTGATATCTCGTGATCTGTCCATATCCAATCTTCTCAACACAGCTGTCGATCATCGGCCGGAGCTCAAACAGTATGAAGAGCTGCGCAAAGCTGGGGGTTGTCCCGTTTTTAGTTGAAATTGGCAATCCCTGTCTTGGTGCGGATTTGAACTGAGTGTATCATGCTGCTTGTTTTGTTTTGTTGATTTTTTTGGGATTTAATTTTGTTGTTTTGCTGTTGAATATTTGGTCCG
>CAILLX010000039.1 GCA_903835185.1 uncultured bacterium
TACATAGGACTGAGGGCGGCAAGCAATTCTTTCCGAGCTTTCATGGTCATTTTGAGCCTCATATATTCCCCCTTTGTCAGGGGTTAGAATTTCAATGAGGCAACAGTTAGTCAATAGTTGGAGTTTTTGTAAGGCAATGCGGGGTGGCCGTTTTCGATGAGAACAGGTGGCCGGATTCCTTGAGAATATGCAGGAGGACTGAGTAAATGGACTACCAAGCCGTTGCTGACATTTCATGATGCTTACAAAGCTTATCGCGCTGCCGTTGATTATTTGGCTGTTCAGTTTGCAGCGGCGTTTCCAAAGGTTATGTCCGCTCATAGATCCAGGTTGGGCTTGGTTTGGGCATAGGACTTGTTAAAGTCCCGATAGTTGACACAGCAAGCTGCAACAACCGGCAGAAAGTATTTGAGCAGCACCTGCAGAATCAAGTCGAACGCTGCTCCTGGGCTCTCCGTGTACTTACCACATTGTTCAGAAACTTAGAAAGTTCCTGAATACGGAGCACCACTGCTTAAGGAGAGTTGGGCAGGCGCGTCAAGTTGGAGTTGCAACAACTGTCCAGACAGCAGGTTCACCTCCTTTCCTTTACGCAGAAGCAGGCTGTCTGCAGCACCCAGACCGCCACCTATAGCTGCCCCAGACCAGGCGCCGCGTCCAGTGGACGTACCGCTGTGACCGGCAATAGCACCTACAGCAGTGCCGAGCGCAGCTCCAGTACCAGCTCCTACTGCACTACGCAGGGCAAACTGACCGACTTTTGTCCCCCAGCCCTCTCCTTTTACTGCACCACTTTGATCTGAGCCTATCTGTTTGTATTTACCAATACCGCCAATTATATGGGCTGAAATTGGCGTCTCAGGTCCGTCCGGAATGCGCAGAGCTGTAAACTTGATGGACAGATCGCCAGAACGCTCCAGCCTTCTGCCTGGATCAGCCTGCGTAATCATCCCTGTTACTATTGAACCGGCAGGAATGGTCACATCGCCCAGTCCTATCGGTTGGCTCACTTGAGCTTCCACAAGATCACCAGCTCTTGCTGCAGTCGTAGAAATAGAGGTGCGCAACACCACCGGTATAGTCATGCCGGCAGGGATATAAGCAACCCTTCCTTTGTATTGACCGCTCTGCCCGCCCGGCAGCTGATTCTGCCCTCTGTATGTCGAATAGTCCCCCGGGTAAGCACCAGCAGGTGCAGGCTGTCTGGGAACAAATCCCGTATCACCACCAGTTGGCAATGCTGGAGGAACTGTTCTGGCATAGTCACCTGTCAGTTGAGAGACATAACTTTGAATGGATGAGCTGTCGGCCAGCACCTGTCTTAAGCTGTCGGCAAAACTCTGCGCCAGAAGCGCCGGCGTACTTCCGGAGCCTTTTGCAGCTTCTTCACCAACTGCAAATACCTGGTATCCGCCTAGAGTCACAACAGGCAAGCCTTTTATATACACAATATTAACTGCTGCCGCAGAACGATCTTTGGTCGCTATAAGAGCGTTGTCCAGGTTTCGTTGGATTGTATCTACCCTTTGGTCAGCCGTCATTCCACCGTCTGTGGTCGTAAGAGCAAAAACACTTTGCCCAGCTACTCTGATGTCGGCAGCCAGCACCGCAGATGGTGCCAGAAAAACAGTTTGGCTGGCAAGGACTGCAACAGCAATGGCCTTACTTTTCAATGAGCCTCTTTTACCTAAAATCATAAAATTCACCCGAGAAGTGGATTATAAAACATTGCAAAACACAGCTTGCGAGCATCTCGCAACACTAAAGAATGGAAATTTCAATAAACCAAGAGGCCGTTCGTCGACCTTCCCAGTTAGACTTACAAAAGCACCCTATGTTCCCATCTGGGTGTATGAAGGATGGCTAAGAATTCAGCGAGAAGTCAAGAGTGGATAGCAAAACAAACACTGCGCCAAAAAATTGCCAGGTAGCTAGCAAAGAGTTGAACGGCAAGGTTGCTCTAGTAACCGGGGCCAGCAGAGGTATCGGTCGGGCCATCGCAGTCGCCCTGGCGGAACAGGGTGCCTCTGTTGTTGTCTGCTCACGAACTATTGCAACACTCGCTGCTCTAACAAAGGAGATAGAGAGCAAAGGTGGCAGATGCATCTACAGTCAAGTTGACGTGAGGCTAGAGTCCTCTGTTGACGAGCTTCTTTCTTTCACAAATAAAGAGATGGGAAAGATTGACATACTGATCAACAATGCCGGAATCTATCGTACCGAGGCGGTAGACGGTCACTCACTGACCACCTGGGATGACGTCTTATCAACCAATCTCACCTCGGCGCTCCTCACTAGTCGCCGTGTCTTAGGCGGCATGATCTCCCGCAGCTGGGGGCGCATAATAAATGTTGCTTCAATCTCTGGAAAAGTTGCCGAAGCCTATGGAGCAGCCTACTCAGCTTCCAAGTTTGGACTCATAGGACTGACCCAGGCAATGGCACTGGAGGTGGCAAGATACGGGATAACAGTAAATGCAGTTTGTCCAGGATGGGTATCTACAAGTATGGCCAGTGAGCAGTTGAGCGACGAGTCCTATCTGCGACTGACAGAGCAAGAACCTTCGCAAGCTTCCGAGATTGCCAGACTCTCTGTTCCGCAGGAGAGGTTTATTGAGCCTCACGAGGTGGCAAACTTGGTAGTCTATTTATGTAGCAATGCGGCTCGCGGAATTACCGGGCAGTCGATTAACATTTGTGGAGGGCTATCGCTACATTGAGACTAACAGCAACCGATTTAAAGCAGAAAGCACTGACTAAGGGCAACTGGACCTTAAACGAGAAGGGTGGCATAACATTTTTCACCTCACCTCTTCTCAGCCAGATTGATTCTTTAACGCATGCTTTTACCACCAGGGTCGGAGGTACCAGCCCCGAGCCGCTTGAGTGGTTTAATCTTGGACGCCATTGGAACACTGAAGAATCGAGACTGGATGCTTCCGCCAATAGAATACGTTTGTGTGAAGCGCTAAGTCTGAACTTCAGCCGACTGGTAGTGCCCGGGCAGGTACATTCAGCACACACTGCCTGGATATCTAAACCGACACACCTGCCCGATGTCGACGGCGTGGCCACAGTCGAAAGAGATCTGCCAATCCTCCTTCACTACGCCGATTGCGTACCAATTATCATATTTGAACAGCACCTCCAGGCTGTTTGCGTAGTGCATGCCGGCTGGCGTGGCACCGCCGCCGGTATCGTCAGAGGCGCTGTAAGGCTATTGCAACAAGAGATTAGCGCCAAGCCAGAATTGATGGTTGCTGCCATCGGTCCGGCTATTGGTGATTGCTGCTATCAGGTTGGGGACGATGTGTCCAGACAATTAGGCGCATCAGTTAATGATTCGGAAGGACTCATACGTTTTGAAAATGAAATTCCCCACCCGGATCTACAAGCAATTAATGCAATGCAACTTCTGGAAGCTGGAGTGTCCGAAATCGATGTCAGCTCTCACTGCACGGCTTGTCACCCTGACCTTTTCTATTCTCACAGACACTCGGCAGGTCAGACTGGACGTCAGGGAGCAATAGCAGGTTTAAAGCTGAATAAATAGAGGTGCCTAAATATCAGAAGAACGCTTTATCACTGTAGTAAGAAATCTTGCCTGGTTTGTGTACAAAATTAAGTAGGAGCTTTCCAGCCATCGGTGCCAGTTGAAAATCACAACAGACAAAATGTTGATCTCTCCACACGACCTGCTTAACGGCACTGCTCCTGCAGGCACTCAGCTCCTGCGTGCCAGGTCTCATGGCAAACAGTTGCCAGCTACAGCAATGATTGTACTGGCGTTAATCTTGCCAGTGCCCGCAGGTAGTGAGTCCTGGGCCAGCCCGGCAGCAAAGGTTCCATTACCCCATCTGCAGGCAGAGCAAGCAAAAGAAGCGCCGCCTCCACCGTCGCCAGATCCCACTACAACTGGAGTGGCAAAACCGGCAGCCCCTCCAGCACAGCCAGCTTCCAGCTCACTGAAAAGCAACGGAGCGACTCCAGGGCAGGACAGTTATCCAGTCATTGGTCAGCTTGAGACAATTACTTTCGGTCTCCCAAAACCGCAGCTGCCAGTTGCTGAGCGACTCCTACAGCTTGAGAAAGCTGTCTTCCACCAGACTTTTGCCAATCTCTCACTTGCCGATCGCAGCGGGAAACTCAAGGACACAATCCTGGGTCCTGCAGTCGATCCCGACTTACCACCAGGAGCGCCTCCACGAATGTCGGCTCCGCTCAATCAAAGCATGCCTTTGTTGCCGCAGAACTCCCTGCCAACGCAAGAAGGTTCTGATCGATCTGGAATCGACCCAGCCTTGCTAGCAACCTGGCAGCAGCCGTTTTTTCAGACTGACGTTCCTCGCGAGCAGCTGGAGCACTTTGCCCTCGACATGGTCAATCAAGAGCGAGCCCAGCAAGGGATAGCACCTTTGCTGTGGGATGATGTTTCATATCGTGTTGCCGAAACACTTGTAGATGATTTAGTCCGCAGAGGCACAGTCTCACACTTAAACAAAGCCGGAGAGAATCCTGACGTTAGATACACAAAGGCTGGCGGCAACGACGCCATTTCAGAGTGCCTGGCTACTGTCGGTGGACCGGCTGCACATAGGCTCAATCGTGCACTGGTAGCCCGGATGCTCCACGAGATGAGGAGCCATCAAGACGATCGAGACTCGCTCCTATCGAGCGATGCAACTCACTTTGCTTTCAGCCTGGCACTGTCTAAGCAGGTTGATAAAGCGTTCTCCTGTGCTGAAGTAGTTACCAAACACGCCATAATGAGCCCGATACCAGAGCATCTTAACGTGGGTGACAAGGTTGAAGTTAAAGGCGTACTTTTGCAGCCATACCAGTTTCAAAAAGTAACAGTTGCCTGGGAAGGCTCTACCCCAGCTGCCACAGGCTCAGCCAGTTCGGAACCGGAGGAGCCACAAGATGAGGCAATGCCATACTTCCCGCCTCTCGATTATGCAGCATATGCTGCTAAAGCTGAACACGACAGAGAAAAGCTTATTGCTCTGCTGCGCACCACCGGCATGATTGCCGCCATTGCCGGCGGAGTGTTTATGCCTCCTGTGGCACTGGCTGCACCGCTTATAGCAATGGCGCCAATAAGCAGCGAACCCAAACCAGCTGCTGACGTTCCTGTGCACGGTGGCATAAAAGTGCAAGGCTCAATTTTCGCAGGCACAATCCCGGTCAGTCACCAGGCTAAGGAAGGCATCTACTATGTAACTGTCTGGGCAACCAACAGTGATCTGGGACACCCGATACCAATCAGCCGGCGGGCGCTTCTTGTAACACAGGCTGAAACCACTGCAGCCCACTACAATAAAGCTGAACACAAGGCAGTTGGCAAGACAACTGGACAGACAGCAACTACAAAAACAGCTACAAGCACTGGTCAGACAGCGACTACAGAAGCCACTTCTGTGCAATGCGGTCAGGACCATGAAGCAGAAGGAAAGATGCATAAAAAGGGGCACAGAAAGACTCATGGCAAATCACCAAGCCAGACTCACATTATGTCTCAAGGAGCAGCATCAGCAGGCGAGACCACAAGCACACCCCTAATTGACCATCCCAGCCCGGGAAACAACACCGAAGCACCGCCAGGGGTGCCTGACCATAAAACAGACAATACGCAGCAAACTCAATAGTACTTTGCAAGTCTCGCTCAATGCCTGGTACTGCACTCAATCTTCAAGCACTGCCACCACCACTGGTGCGGCTCCCAGTGGATAGAAAGTGATTATCGTAGTAAGAGCTATGATGATACTGTGATTGTCACAATAAGAATTCCGGATAGCCTATATAACAGAAACAATTGTTCTACCACCGCTTAATCCGCAGAATCGCGAAACCGTTGCACGAAGTACACCCTTGAGTTGAGTGCTCACGCGCGGGAAGATGGGCTAGTCTCAGTTCATTAGGTTGGCTGAAAGTGGTTTTGTCTTTGAGCCAACCAGCGGTCCGGAAGGAAGTCGTCAATTTGAGAA
>CAILLX010000040.1 GCA_903835185.1 uncultured bacterium
AAACTTCCACTTTTTTTGTGACCACACCTAATATCTCAAACTCAATACAACCCGGCAACTTTCTTGCCCTTCCGGCTGTAACAATCTGGCTGCCTTTTCACTTACAGCCATCTTCCCGCAGTTTTAGGCAACCACTAACACAAGTAGCTTATTGCCCTGGAAAGACTCTTTTCGGCATTGTTGTCGCTATCAAATATGGTGCTTCGAGGAGGTCGGGCGAAGCGAAGCATGGTCAGGAGCCGCTTGGCTCCACTCAATAGTAGACAAGGTGTTTTGGGGAAGGAACCCGTGAATCATCTCTCTTTTTGCTCTGATCTTGCGGCGATCGGCGGATAATACCACCAGTCGCATGGCTTCCAACATCTCTATATCACGTTGCAAGGTTCGCTCAGAAATATTGCCGTAATGACGCATCACAGCCGGATTGATGAACAAGAGTGACTGGACTGAAACCGGCTCCTTCTGTTGGGATATCTCCCAAAGCAATACGCGCCGACGCACATCGTTTGCCGATGTCTTGTCTTTGAAGGCTTGAAAAACAACGGCCCGCCACGTTACGTCCATCTGCTGTTCTCTAATTCTGGCTAGCTGATTTTTCAGTCCATCTAGAAATCCCTGCACCGCATAGAGTAGGAACTGTTGAACATCGCCACCGGATCTGCTCGAATAGGTGAGTTGTCGATAGTACTCAGTGCGGGTAAGGTTGTAGTGGTTCGCTAGCAAATGCGCCGCAGGCGATGGGACGCCGGCTTGAAGTAACAAACGAAATTCGAGCAGCCTGGCGGTCCGTCCATTTCCATCGCCGAATGGGTGAATCCAGGCAAGATAGAGATGCGCAATGACCGCTTTGATGATGCCATTTATCATTGGATGGAATCTTGGCGAATTCAGCTCCTCGCTGTTGAGCCAGGTGCACAACCGATCCAGCAAGAAAAGGCAGTCACGTCGTGGTGCTCCCCTATAACCGAGAACGGTTACTGCATGAGTAATCTGACCAGGAATTACCCCCTCGTCAAGCTGTAGGTTATGCAGAGCCATCTTGTTGTAACTCTGGATGACTTCAACAGTCAGCGGCTTGAGCTGTCCCCGATCCGCGTGGCGAGTTATCAGCTTATATGCCGTCAGCATGTTGTCGACCTCTTGTTTCAGGTACTGCTGTGACGGCGGGAGTTGGAGTTTGCGGTCTAGAATCTCTCTGACTTGCTCTTCAGATAGAGTGTTGCCTTCTATGGCCGTTGTTGCAGCAGCACCTTTGGCAAGATAAACGGCATGTAATTCCCTCGCAACCATTGGGCGGAGTGGAGTTTCGGCGATGTGCTCGCATTTTGATTTAGCTTCTCCCAGGAGCAGCCACAGCTCAATTGGAGCGGTCCGAAGATCCAGCCTGAAAGTCAACCACGGATGGCTCTGTTCGTATTCTCTCGGGGAACTTGTCATAATTCTTGCGCCTCGCTAATAGGCATATATAGCTCGTTTCCGGACTATTTGTCAATCAACATGTCACTACACTACATCGTATCTACAGAAAGAGCATAACAACCCACCGATGAGAATTGGTCAGGACTCATGTGTGCCGCTCCAGAAGAATTCCCGGCTGGCTAATGACCCGGTACGGCAGGCAATGCAGAGCGCCCAGTCACAGGTGATGGCTATGGACGGACCGCTACCGAACAAAAGAAAGTCCGCCAAGCTCAAGCGAGTAAAATCGAGCTTGATAATTCATTGATTATTGCTGTATAATCAATGGAGAACGCTTGGAGGACTGAGCAATGGGACCTATCAGGGCGCTGGTTTTGGATGAAGACACACGCTTTGCTGAAAAGCTTAGCGCCGCTACTTTGGTGTCTCTTACAGTCGACCGGGCGGGGTCGTTCGCTGAATTTCGCAAGGCGGCAACCAAGCGGATGCCTGATCTGTTTTTATTGCACGAGAGTGCGAAGCTCGGCGGCATTGAACTTTTGAATGAGCTTCGAAGGTTGTCGACATCAGTCCCTGCTATCGTATTGGCACCGGCGGCGTCCAGCATTTGGCAGGCGACGCTAAGCAATTCGGATGTTGAGGTTCTTTGTGCTCCCGTCAACGAACGGGAGCTGGAATATCGAATCGCGAAGCTGATGGTTCAACCGAGGGTGCTTCGCAAGCAGCCACTGCCGACAAGGATCCCGGTGATAGCCGTCCAGAAGCTTCATAATGACAAGAGCGGAAGACTGGATGCCAAGTTGACCGCGGCGAGATTTGGAATGTCACTGTCCGATGTTTGCCGGAGTATCGGTAAGAAGCTGCAGACCGTGCACCAGACGCCAGATGCACCAGGGCTTCAGAAGAGCTTGTTTCCGTTCGAGCGGATTGCTTCGGCGCTGCTTAAGCTCACCGGCTCGGAAAAGGGACTGAAGGTCTGGTTGAACACCCCTAATGATGCCTTCCCTGGTGAGTTGCCGATCGACATACTAAAACAAGGTCATCGCGAGCTTCTTGCAGAAATGCTTGAGGACGTTCTTCTGGGACATCCAGACTGATGCACGATCGAAAGAAGCTCAAAGCCGTGCTGAAGGAATCTAAAGGAAAGGAAACCTCGTCTCCCCCTCGTCTCCACGAGACCACATGGTTTGTCTCCCCGCCGAAATAAGAAGGGAGACCAGAGGGAGACTAAAGTTTTGCAAAGTCCCGAAACCCTCACGTCCAGAGGGATTTGAACCCCCGACCTCATGGCTCGAAGTCGTGCAGACGATATACGGATGCATGGTTACATGGAAATGCATTGAGATTAAACAAGTGCCACTGGCGCACACTATACGGGGTTGCCATGAGAGGCAGTATGGTACACTGAGATTAACCGGAAACAAGGGAAATGCACCCCAAAGGTAGAACCAGGGTAGAACCGAATAAAACCATGTGGTCTTTATCACGACTAACACCCATTGCAACCAAGCAATAGCTAAAACCCGCTACCAGAGTGCATTTTTGCCGGTTCTACCCTGGTTCTACCAAGTCTCAAGTCAATAAGGACGCACCATGAGCACAAGCAGGATGAACTTTACAGCGCATGAACTGGAAAGCCTGCCTTTGCCGGCACCCGGAAAACGCGATTATGTTAACGACACCAAGGAAACCGGCTTGCAGTTGCAGGTGACCAGCTCAGGGGTTAAGACCTTTTATCTATACAAGAAGGTGAAGGGACGACCTGAGCGGCTGAAGCTCGGACACTTCCCTGATATGTCCATTACGCAGGCGCGGCTAGAGGCGGCAAGGATAAGAACCAGTATCGGAGATGGCGGCGATCCAGCAGTGGAACGGCAGGGAATAAGAGCTGAGTTGACCCTTCAAGGCGCATTTGACCTGTACTTAGAGAAACATCTGAAGCCTAGGCGTAAGCGCTGGGAAGACAATCAAAAGGACTTCGACCGCCGAGTGCCTGCGGCTATGAAAAAACGCAAGCTCTCAGACATATCCCATCGGCAGGCGTCGCAACTTCATGAGGATATAAAAACACAGCGTGGACGAATTGCGGCCAACAGGACCGTCCAACAACTGAAGGCTGTGTACAACCGTATGATAAAGCGAGAGCGCCTGTATAAAGGTGAGAATCCATTTGAAGGCATCGAGTTCTACAAAGAAAAGGCTCGTAAGAGATTCTTGAGCGATGACGAGGCAGGACGCCTACTGGCAGCACTGGATAAGTCAGACAACGTTGACTTACGTGACTTTATTCTCTTGGACCTTGATACAGGCGCTCGAAAAGATAACCTCTTATCTATGCGTTTTGAGGATATTGACTGGCAGAGCAGCACCTGGACGATACCAGATACAAAATCCGGCGAGCCACAGTTCATCGGGCTAGGCAAACAAGGGATGGCTATCTTGAGAAGGCGTAAAGGACTACACCCGGATAAGGCTTACGTGTTCCCAGGTGATGGCCGCACTGGACATCTGGTTGACTTCAAGCGATGCTGGACGACCTTACGAAAGCGCCTGGGACTGCTGGAAGGCAATGCTAGACTGACAATTCACGACTTGCGCCGGAGCTTGGCATCAGGCATGGCGAGCCAAGGGATAACCCTTCCTATTGTGCAAGGCGCTTTAGGACATCTGGATTCAAAGACGACTTCCTTATTCTATGCCTTTACTACACAGCAGGCTCAACTAGAAGGACGGCAGCAGGTACAGGCTCACTGGCAGAAGCAGAAGGAAAAGTCCATGCAGGAGCCGGCGGCAGTAATACCACTCAAGAAGCGCAAAGGAGCAGGCAAAGGCTAAGCAAATCGCAGAGAAGCAAGAAACCATCAACAATGATGGCTTTCGTTGGGAGCTTATGTGATGTCATAGACGTGAGCCTTGACAGGGGTATGACAGTTTGTCATACTCTGGCCATTGAGAGGCAGGTGCATGAGAATTGTGAAATGGGAAATTGCTGAAGACTTCGCAAGGAAGCAGTCTCGTGCTCGCAAGCCACTTGAGACATGGAGAGCAACAGTGCAAGCTATGAGCTGGAGAAACATAGCCGATGTTCGTGGGACATTCAACACTGTTGACTATACGAAGCAAGGGAACTTCATTTTTAACTTGCGCACAAATGCATTCCGGCTAGTGGCACGAATCGACTTCACGGCTCAAATCGTAAGGTTGACTCACACGCTGACACACGCCGAATATGACAAGGAAGATTTTTGACCACAGGACGGAGGTAGAGAACATGGCAACAACAGCCAGCAAGGAATATATCAAGCTAATCAAGCGCTTTCCCTTGCGTCGCATACGCTCCAAGAGTGAGCACTCTGCTGCCATGGAAATCCTCGACGAGCTGATGGAGCGTGAAGCCACCCGCTCTCAGGACGAAACAGATTACCTGTCCATTCTTGCCCAACTAATTGAAGAATGGGAAGAGAACTTACCTGAGCTGCGGCAATCGATTCAGAGAGCAACGGCAACCACGCCAGCTGACGCCTTGATATTTCTAATGGAAGAAAACGGGCTGACACAAAGCCAGCTTGCCCGTGAAATAGGTTGCGATCAAAGCGCTATCAACGCATTCCTGGCTGGACGCCGTGGGCTCAGCAAGGCAAATGCACTGAAGTTGGCAGAACGGTTTAGAGTCTCAGTGTCATTCTTCCTGCCTTTGATACAGCGCAAGGCGAGCTAAGAAGAGGATGCGGATACTGGTAGCTGAGCAGATGGCGAAAACGGCAAAGCGTAGCCTGAAGCAGTACTGACGTTTAGACAGCATAAAGCTCGGAAAGTGGTAGTAAAATTGAGCGCAAAATTCAGGGGAATGATGCAATGAAACACAAATTGAAGGCTGTAGTCTGGCAAGAAGATAACCTTTATGTTGCTCAGTGCTTAGAAGTTGACGTAGCCAGCCAGGGCCAGTCCGAGAAGGAAGCCTTGAAAAACCTAAGCGAGGCGCTGGAACTCCACTTCGAGGAACCACGCGCAACCTGTGTACCGAAGCCAGTTACTATCGAGGTGAACATCAGTGCCGCTTAGGCCATTATCGTTCCGCGAGGTAAAGAGTAGGCTAGAGGCAGCCGGGTTTACCGAGGCCAGTCAGAAGGGCAGCCACGTCAAATTCATCAGACAAAGCGGACACATCATAGTAACTACTATTGTGCCCAAGCACCCAGAGATAGCCATTGGAACCTTGCGAAGCATATTACGGCAGGCAGCACTGACTGTTGAGGAATTTGAGCGACTCAGCTAGTCAAGCCTTGCCAGTCTAGCTCGACGGGGCGAAAAGCGGTTCCTTCACCTCCTGGGCTGGCATCTTGAGAGCGTTGCACAAACCACACCCTTGAAAGACAAACACAACCGAGTGTTTAATCATGGTGATTGGTGAACCACGGAAACCGTTGCACGAAGTACACCCTTGAGTTGAGTGCTCACGCGCGGGAAGATGGGCTAGTCTCAGTTCATTAGGTTGGCTGAAAGTGGTTTTGTCTTTGAGCCAACCAGCGGTCCGGAAGGAAGTCGTCAATTTGAGA
>CAILLX010000041.1 GCA_903835185.1 uncultured bacterium
GCTTCGCGCTCCAGGGCAACGCTAATGGCGATATCTTGTATCAACTTTTGGTTAGACCGCTCCGGTGATCAGCCCCCGGGGAATTGTTGGGGTACCGTGCTGAGTGTCGCCAAGCGGCAATTCATATTGTCGCTGGTCAGCCACCGACCTGGAGATTGGAGTTGCTGGTGAAACACCCCTATCTGTCGCTATCAGGCGTCTTGCAAGAGACAATCATTCAGTCCGTACGCAGCTGTTTGGCACTGACTCTCGTCTGCCCATGGTCTTTCAATTCAACCCGCTGATGCACTATGTGGAAGTAAATGAGAATAAAGAGGTGGTCTTCACCATTACACGAGCAGCTTTGTTATCACCCCGCATTCGTTACAACGTTCACGATGAAGGCGGTGTCATGCGCTATGACGAGATGGCGAGGAGTCTGGCGGCTGCTGGTCAGGACATAAAAAAGCTAACCACACAGAGTTGCAGTCGCCTTTTGCGTATGCCTTTTCTCTGGATCTATGGACGCAGGGATTGCACAATCAGCGTAATGGGTGCCAATATTTATCCTGAAGATTTGGAGCAGTGTCTTTATGGCAATCCCGAACTGGCTCGCATTACTCGCTCCTTCTGCCAGTCTTTAGGAGAAACACCCGACGGCGGAGTACGACCACGATTTTTCTTTGAAGTGTCAGTACTGAACTTTGGCAAGTCCAATTCATTAGATTTGCGGAAAGCAATACAAGTACCCCGTGGCGCCGGACAGTGAGGGCGCACGAGCATGGTTGGTCAGGGCTGGCTGTGGTTGGTCAGTGAGCCAAACGGTTGAGCCGTTTGAGCTTGAGATAGTCGAAGACCTCCTTGGTACCCTGTGGATCGAGGACCAGTGCTTGGATATGGCGGATGAAGCTTTGCAATAGCTCAATCTCAAAGAATCGGCATTTTTGTCCGATTGTTTCCAATGCCGGCACTGGCATTTCTTCCGGATAATCAGCAACGTAGCCCAGTTCCAAGAACGCCTGTGCAGCGAAGGACAACTCCCAGTGTTTGAGAACTGCTATTTCCTTTCGCTGCTGATTGTCCTCGAAGCCGAGTTCCTGCTTTTGATCTCGGATGAGATGCTCGATAGGGTCGCGCATCATATAGGTTTGAAGAAGTTTGTGTGCTTGCGTCCAGTTCGTTTTATTCGATATTAAAAAATATGGCTCCCCGTCTAGTTCCTCGCTGTCGTAACTAATCAATACGCGCAGTCTTTTCCAGTGTTTGAGCATCATGTTTTTGCCTGCGCACCAGTACACTCGCTTCTCTCCGTGCCGCGTCCGGACAACCGTAGGAATAAATGCTTCCCTTGGTAGCGACTTGGCAAATTCTGCGACAGTCACAAACCCACCGGTGGCGATTTGCACTAGCCTACTCTTGGCCAATCGCGATATCCAGGCTTGTCCGTAGCCGTCAATTCTTCCCATCAGCTCTTTGTTCAAGAAAGCACCGTCCAGAACATACGCATCTTTCTTGAAACCTACTTGTTCGCATTCATCTACCAGATCCGCAGCAATTTCCAGCTGAGTCTTGTGCTCCTTGCAATTCTCTTCATACTTTTTCGTCAAGTCATTGAATTCTTCCCATGCCTCAGGCGGCGCATCAGCAGATGGCTTTGTTTCCTCCAAATAGAGTTTTTGTTCCTCTAGAAATCCGCGATGATAGATCTGGCTTCCCAAAGGAACCAGCTTGGATGGAGTAACTAGAGTCGAAATCACCACTCGCTGTGCTAGACAGAATTGCCGTAGCGCATAGTCCCAATAGTAATACACACCATGAATATTTTTGCCGACATGATGCACAAAAGAGGAGTCGATCGCAATGACTGTCGATGACTTTGTGTCAGGAATCTGACTCTTAATCCAGTTCAATCGCCGCTCTCGGAAGTCATCGACAGACCAAGGACTTCCGGTCATGAAATGGTGCAGGCTGTCATAATCGGTATCTGACATCAACCGCTGCTGAATTCCGGCAACCGTTCTATTACCTGATGCAACCAAACCAGTTAAGGACTCGCCAAAGTGCTTCTTCTGTGCAGGGTGATTGAACACATCGGTGAAGTGTCCAGTGAACCTTTTAACGCATGCAGGTATATCCGAAATGGGCAGCACAAGCCTTCTCCGCCGGGAAATGCCTGCATTAAAGCATGGATTCTAGAGAAAGGCCATCATGACATCCGTCTCTGCTGGACTTGTGCCAAAGTCCAATCAGTAGAGCCCACTGCAGAGCTTGCACAGCGCTTTTCTGAATCAATACTGCACCATCTCCTCAACCTCAACGCCGACTTTCGCGAAGCCTGGCACGAGTATCCAGAGACGCTAATTCCAGAAATACAGCTGTATGGACTTGGTCAAGGACCGTTCAAAGAAGATTCTGGGCGCATCAAACAAGCTCGCATGCTCTGAACTGCAAAAATTAGTTGTAAAACAATAGATCACCAGTTCTGCTAAGCAATTTGGCGACTATACACACAGCATGTTTTGTCTACAGCAAAAGCCCCTACCTGTAAGCAAAGTTTGTCTTGCTGGCTCAAGTTCAATTTAAACGAGCTGATTTAGCCTTTAGCAGCTGAAGCTTTCTCTTCTCCTGATTTGTCGTCAGAAGGCTTTTCTACTTTTTCAGCTTTGTCGACCTTGTCGCTCTTCTCCGGCTTCTCAGCCTTAGGAACCTTCTTGGCGGCTTTTTCAAACTTGATTGTCTCGCCGTCGAGAGTGGACTCGATCACATCACCTTCCTTGAAATCTCCTGCCAATACATGCTCGGACAGGGAATCTTCAAGATAACGCTGAATGGATCTGCGTAATGGACGAGCACCATAAGTCGGATTATAACCGTCCTTAGCAAGGAAGTCTTTGACTTCATTGGTGATCTGCAATTCCATACCTTGAATCTTGACGCGGTTTTGCAGGTCGGCCGACATAATATCGACAATGCGTCTGATCTCTTCTCTGGTGAGCTGCTGGAAGACCATAATCTCGTCAACTCTGTTGAGAAACTCAGGACGGAAGGTCTTTTTCATTGACTCCATAACAAGATCTTTGATCTTCTTATAGCGCTGGAGATGCTCATCCGATTCGCCGGACGCACGTTGAAATCCTACTTGCAGTGCTGTCTTGTCTATAAACTGAGCTCCAACGTTGGAAGTCATGATGATGATTGTATTCTTAAAGTCAACTGTTCTCCCCTTACTGTCGGAGAGCCGCCCATCATCAAGGATCTGGAGCAGGACGTTGAAGACATCCGGGTGAGCCTTTTCAATTTCATCAAAAAGCACCACACAGTAAGGTTTGCGCCGCACTGCTTCGGTCAACTGTCCGCCTTCCTGATAGCCGACATATCCTGGTGGAGATCCAATCAGTTTTGACGTTGTGTGTTGCTCCATCATCTCAGACATATCGATGCGAATCATCGCTTCTTCTGAGCCGAAAAAGTAGCCGGCAAGCGCTTTGGCAAGCTCTGTCTTTCCGACACCTGTCGGTCCGGCAAAGATGAAACTTCCGATTGGACGCAGTGGGTTCTTAAGTCCTACACGAGCCCTGCGAATAGCCTTGCAGACAGCCTCAACCGGCTCATCCTGCCCAATTACCCGCTGGTGAAGAACATCAGACATGTGCAACAGTTTTTCAGATTCACCCTCAGTCAGCTTCAGCAGCGGTATGCCTGTCCAGGAAGAGACTATATGAGCAACTTCTTCGGCAGTCACAACAGGTTTTTCAGTTTCCTGTTTTGCTTTCCACTGCGTTTGAATTTCGCGAATCTTTTCAGAGAGTTTGGTCTCCTGCTCACGCAAAGAGGCAGCCTTTTCAAACTCCTGGTTGCGAATTGCCATCTCTTTATCACGACGCACTTGTCGCAATTCACGCTCAACCTCTTTGCCTTCAGGAGGCAGAGAGCTGGCACGCAGACGCACTCTGGAAGAAGCTTCATCAATGAGGTCGATAGCTTTGTCGGGCAGATAGCGATCGCTGATGTAGCGATCAGACAGCTTGGTTGCTTGCTCAATCGCTTCTTCAGAGATGATCAATCTGTGGTGCTCTTCATACTTTGGACGCAGTCCGCGCAAAATATCAATCGTCTCTTCTACAGATGGCGGATCAATAATTACTGGCTGGAAGCGCCGTTCCAGTGCCGCATCACGTTCGATATGCTTGCGATATTCATCCATTGTGGTGGCGCCAATGCACTGCAATTCACCACGAGACAAAGCTGGTTTTAAAATATTGGCAGCATCAATAGCCCCTTCAGCGGCCCCAGCTCCAATCAAAGTATGCAATTCGTCTATAACCAGCATGACATTGCCGGCTGTGCGAATTTCATCCATGATCTTTTTCAGACGCTCTTCAAACTCACCTCTGTACTTGGTACCTGCTACCAGCAGACCGATGTCGAGCTGAACTATCTTCTTATCTGTAAGGATATCGGGAACGTCAGAGTTGGCTATCCTGATGGCCAGCCCTTCTGCTATAGCTGTCTTACCAACTCCAGGCTCGCCTATTAAAACCGGGTTGTTTTTAGTACGACGCCCGAGAATTTGAATGACACGCTCTATTTCTTTTTCACGCCCTACAACTGGATCAAGCCGTGATTCCTGCGCCGCTTGCGTCAGGCAGATTCCAAATTCATCAAGTGTAGGAGTTTTTGATCGTCCGGTACCTGTTGATGTGGTGGAACCAGAGGTGGCTGCACCGCTCTCTCCAAGAAGCCGTATCACATGACTTCTAACTTTGGTCAGGTCGACACCAAGATTCTCCAGCACACGGGCAGCAACGCCTTCGCCTTCTCTAATAAGTCCAAGTAAGAGGTGCTCAGTGCCTATATAGTTGTGACCTAGCTGCCTGGCTTCATCCCAGGAAAGCTCAAGGACTCTCTTTGCACGTGGCGTAAAGGGAATCTCAACTGCAACAAAACCAGAGCCACGTCCGATTATCTTCTCCACCTCGACACGAGCATCTTTGAGATTGACTCCCATCGACTTGAGAGTCTTGGCAGCTATTCCTGTGCCTTCACCAATCAAGCCGAGCAAGATCTGCTCGGTACCTACAAAATTATGACCAAGCCTGCGCGCTTCCTCTTGCGCCAGCATGATCACCTTGATGGCTTTTTCAGTAAACCTCTCAAACATAGCCGCCCAGGCCTCCCTAGAGTCCTAATGTGATTCCATTCTAACATCTTGCGATCAGGCGCCCGGAGCTGAGTGTCCAGGAAAGTCTACTCTTTTGCTAAGCTGCCGGGACGCTCGTCAAACGCCAAGAATAGCCTCAGACGAGCAAGACAGCTCTGTCCACTCAAGCGAAAACCTGCCTCTTTGGCACCGCCGCGGCAAACAAATGAACTGGCAAGGATCACAATCAGTTTAGTTTTGCGCAGGCAGGCTGAACGGCCCACCTGTCAAGCAGTGCGCAACTATAGCTGTATTGATCCTAAACAGACCACCTAAGCGTGCTCTTCTCCGCCTGTACACACCTGGGCAAATGTGCACTCTTTGGAAGAACAGGCTATCTGGTCTCCTCTTTTCAATGTCTTATAGATCAAAAGCTGTCCACAAGTTGGACATTTAGTACTACCGTTTGGTCCACCTTTAATTAAAGGTGGGTACCAGAAAGCAGTAGTGCAGTTCTTCTGCGTGTAGTGGCTGCAACCGTAAAAAACTTTGCCTCGTCGTGACTTCTTGACTATTATCTCGCCGCCACAATCCTCACGAGGACAGCTCACACCGGTCGACTTGATGATAGGCCTTTGTTCTTGGCATGTTTCGGAAGAGCAGACCAGATAATCTCCATATCTGCCATAACGAATAATCATCGGCGCAGCACAAGTCTTGCAGACTTCTTCTGACGGCCTGTCTGGAGGAACTGGATTACCATCTTTAGTGAGAGCAATCTTGGTGGTGCAGGTTGGATAGTTTACACAGCCAAGGAACTGCCCAAAGCGTGAAGAGCGAACAGCCATCGCTTCGCCACAGGCCGGACATTTATGCTCGGAGAGTATGACAACTTTATCCATACTGTCACGAGCTTTCTTAAGAGTCTCACCAAAAGGTTGATAAAACTCTTTCAGCATCCCATGCCATTCAATCTCGTCATCTTCAATCTGGTCGAGCTTTGATTCCATGTCGGCAGTAAAGCCGACGTCGACTATATCGCCAAAATGTTCAACCAGAAGTGCATTGACTGCTCTACCTAACTTTGTGGGAGAGAGCACTTTGCCCGCCTTCTCCACATATTTTCTGTCGATAATAGTAGCTACAGTAGTGGCATAAGTGGACGGTCTGCCTATGCCAAGCTCTTCCAGAGTCTTGACCAGGGTGGCTTCACTGTAACGCGGTGGCGCTTGAGTAAAATGCTGGTTTGGGTTGAGCTGTTTGAGCTTAACTTCTTCACCTTCTGTCAGTTCAGGCAGGTTGCTTGTAGCTTCGTCATCACTTTCACCGTTGCCCTCACCGTTATTGCCCCTGTTATATACAACAGAAAAACCAGGGAACTTCACTTCAGTAGCCGAGGAACGGAATAGACCAGGACCAGCAGTCATTTCGACCGACTTGGTCAGCAGGTCCGAAGACGCCATCTGACTGGCCAAAAACCGCTCCCAGACAAGTCTGTACACTTTGAATTGATCAGCATTGAGATACTGTTTTATCGACTCAGGAGTACGTTCAACACTTGTAGGACGGATAGCTTCGTGAGCATCTTGCACATTCTTAGCTTTCCGGGCATATACACGTGGTTTGTCAGGACAGTACTGCTTGCCATAACGGTTTGTAATATGAGTAAGAGCCTCATCTTGAGCTTGTTGAGCTATACGGGTTGAATCGGTACGCATATAGGTAATGAGACCAACAGGTCCCTGCGGTCCAAGCTCTACACCTTCATACAAACCTTGAGCAACCTGCATCGTCTTCTTGACAGCATAACCAAGCTGTCCGGCAGCCTCTCTTTGCAAAGTTGAAGTAATAAACGGAGGCAGCGGCTGTTTTTGACTAGACTTTTCAGTTACTGAAGAGACTTTAAAAGTCTTCCCATCTATAGAAGCGACCATTTCGTTTGCTGCAACATCACTGTCTATAACAAACGAACCAGCACCTGCTTTTTCTGTAGCAGGAATAACCCGCTTACCATCATACTTAACCAGCGCTGCTGTGAAAACCTGCTTTGACTTCGACTTGGACAGATCGGCTTTAATTGACCAGTACTCTTGCGGCTTGAAGCTTTCAACTTCTTCTTCGCGTTCACATATAAGACGAACAGCGACACTTTGCACTCGCCCGGCAGAACGGCCATTCACTTTACGCCAGAGAAGCGGGCTTATCTTATAACCGACCAGACGATCAAGCACTCTCCTGGCTTGCTGAGCATCAACCAGTCGTTGATCTATCTGGCGTGGCGACTTCATTGCAGCCAGGACTGCTTCTTTAGTGATCTCGTTAAACTCAATGCGATGCACCTTTGCCTTAGGTAGCCCCAGCAGCTCTGAGAGATGCCAGGCAATAGCCTCACCTTCGCGATCAGGGTCAGGAGCTAGATAAACATGCTCAGCTTCTTTGGCTGCTTCTTTCAACTCGGCGACAATCGGCTCTTTCTCACGAAGAATCTCATATTGAGGCTCAAAGTTCTTGCGGATATTAACTCCGAGTTTAGTTCTCGGCAGATCCCTTATATGGCCTACGCTGGCCTTGACTTGATAATCTTTGCCAAGGATCTTACTTATTGTTTTAGCCTTGGCTGGCGATTCTACTATTACGAGTGATTTTCCCATCTGAATTGCGACCAACTTCTTTAACCTATTAACTGAACCATTGCTCACCGGCTTCAATACTTGAGAAGCTTTGGGTTCAAAACTAGAGCAGACAATCTGCCCACCTGTCAAGATAGCGTGACGATGGCTGAGTATAACACGGTCATCAATCAGTCCTTTTAGAACGAGCTTTGAGCTCCAGCCGGCTGCTGCCAAGTGAAACCACCAGCCAGCAGGAAACTTAAGAGAATATAAACAATTGACTTCTTACGGATATATAACCCGGCTGTTAACTTCTTGCACAAGCCTGCAAGATTCCTCACCTCGCCCCTCCAGACAGATTTGCCGACCCTCGGACTCTTCTAAATAATCTATTTTTACTAAAAGGTAGTCAGGCGGAAGGAAAGGCAAAATATGCTCAGCCCATTCAATTAAGACAACTGCCTCTCCATGGATAAACTCATCCAGTTCGGCTCTTAACAACTCCATTGTCTGACCGCCCAGAGCTGATAAGGTTGCAGGATCATCGGACACTCTATATAAATCAAGATGGTAAAGCGGCAGCCGTCCTGAATGATATTCATTAAGCATGGTGAAAGTGGGGCTCACCACCGGCTCAACAACACCTAACGCTTCACTTATCCCTTGCACTAACAGTGTCTTACCAGCGCCAAGCGGTCCTATGAGCAGTATTAAGGCACGACGAGATATCGCCTGCCCGATTTCCACACCAAAATCTCTGGTCTTTTCAGCATTTGCCAGAACAAGCTCAACTTTTTTCATCTGTCTTTTTGTATAAGGGTCTCAGCCAAGGACCTGCCGCGAGTTTTGACCCGGTTAAACCAGGTGGGGAACCTCCTTAACAACTTATCGTTTCCTAATCCTGCGCAACATTGAGCAGGTTCATAGGTATACGTCCGCGTTTCGAGACGGAACCCCTTTTACTCGATGCTGTAGGACAAAACTTACTGTGCTCTGTCCCGGACCGAGACTAAAATCGATCATAGCTGCAGGTTGCAAACAGTGTCAATGCAAGATTGTCCCGCGCACTACCTTTTCTACAACTGTTTTATTAATGCTGCCGGCAGGGGTAAGAACTCCTTGCCCAGCTGTGATGCTTGTGTCACGGTCAATAAGACGAGCTACAGCCGGTCTTACCTCAGGCAGTTCGCTTGATGCACGCAAACTGCCGTAATAACGTGTATAAAGATCTGTCCCAACAGCTTGCAGCTTAGTACTGCTATGTCCAGCCGGTTCATCAAGCTGGTTTTCCAGATTTGATGCCACTTCGTCCAGACTTTTCTGCCTCTCCTTTGACCATTGCCTGTAGCTGTCTGCTCGTACCTGTGCCAGCTGCCTGGTTGACGCAATACGCTCTTGTGCCAGACGCTTAATCTCATCAATTCTTGTTTTCACTGCTGCCGAATCAGGCAACACAGCTCGCATTACCTTGCCAACAATCACTACCTGGGGTTGCATGGCAGCTTCAATATCACGTGCTGATTCTTCCCGAATACGATTGGCTTCAACTTCAGCCAGGTCAAGAGCTCCTGCTGCAAAGAAATCTCCAAGCTGGCGATGCTTCGACTTTTCGTAAACGACTTCCTTCCTTATATGCGACTTGGCTCTAGTCACCAACTCATTTTCCGAGCTAGACATGTTTGACAACGCTAAACCACTCCCAGCAGGACTGCTGCCACTTCTGCCTGCTTGCCCAGTCATGGTCAGCGGGCATTTGTACGCTGCCAGAGCTTGTTTGCAGTATGTTGCCACCTGTCCGCGCGACGAGAGCCTGTAAGAAAGCTGATATTCGACTATGGCGCAGCTATGGTGCCCAGTTCGGGTTAGACAATCGGCAAGATAGTAGTGCACAAGTGCATTGTGTGGCTCTTCCTCTTCAGCAAGTGCAAAGTAAAGAAGAGCCTGACGAAACCGTCCTAAAGTGTACTGGTTTAACCCACTCTCAAACGTTTTTCCAGCCCAAGCCGGCGCTGCGCTCAAATTCACAAGCACAGATAGTAAGAGAACCACTACTCTGAACTTTGGATACATGCAATATGACCCCGATCTTGCTTGGAGCAGTCGACTCAGGGTTAGCCTAGTACTATCAGTTTAACAGTGATTACAGCAAAATCAAACTACTTGTCCATTGTGCACATGCAAGCACTTATTTGGATGTTTGCCCGCTTGTTATCTTCTTAAGAACTGACGAGGCCAGCTCTAAAGTTGGATCTAATTGCAACGCCTGTTTGACTTCTGCCAGTGCATCGTCATTCTTGCCTGCACTGTACAGTGCAAGAGCGAGACTGGCATGTGCTGTAGCACTGACAGGCTCCAGGACAACTGCTGCTCTTAGTTCGGTAACTGCAGCCTCCAACTCTCCACTGCGGGACAGAGCCAGTCCAAGTCCGATATGACTGTCTGCAGAAAGCGGTGCATCCTTTACTACCTGCCTGTACAATACTGCTGCTTCATTCCACTGCCCTTGCTGAAGGAGAATTGAAGCCAGGCGCTGCCTGCCTTCCATGTTCTTGGGGTCAAGGGTGAGCGCTGTTTTCAGCTCGGCGGCAGCTTCAACGATTTTGCCTTCATCTGACAGCAGACTGCTTGCTGCTATGTGCGGCAGAGCAGATGTTGGCGCTTCTTCTTGAGCCTGCTTGAGCTTTGTTTGCGCTTCTTCAGTCTGTCCTGTCTTGGCAAGAGCAATAACCAGCCCAAGCTGAGCATCGATAAGTTTCTGATCGAGACTCAATGCCTTCTGATACGAGCTTGCTGCTTGAACCCATCTTTGCGATCGCGACAGCGCCCAGCCCAGATTGGTATAGGCTGATGGGTTTGATCCATCCAGTTCGATAGCTCTCTGCTCTTCCTTGATCTGCCCTTCTAAATCTCCTGCAGAACCTATAATCACACCGAGATTGACATGTGCAAGGCTGTTGTTCGGATTAAGTTTGACTGCTGTCTCCTCCTCAGTGCGTGCTTGTGCAAAATTCCCTGACTTAAAGTGAATCCAGCCAAGCTGAATATGAGGCATTACTTTCTCCGGATGGTTTTTAACTATACCCTCACAGATTGTGCGTGCAGCATCAAGATCGCCAGCTTTAATCATGGCATCAACATCTTCAAAGACAGCCTCAGTTTTATCCTCAACTGCCACAGTTACTGCGGGTGCAACACTCCCACTAACTTGTTTGTCCTGTTGCTCAGAAGAAGTAGCGGCTTCGTTCACCTGTGGAACTGCCTGCGCAGCCGGCTTTATCGTCTTGCCTGGCTGTACAGGCTCTGCATTTAGCTCACTTTTTTGTACCAGCTCTGTGACTGGGTTATTTGGACTCACCTCTTGGGCTGGCTGCGCAGGCACATTACTTGGTTCAGCAGTTTTAGCCGGTAATGAACCGACCTCTTTGAGTTTAGCTTGAATTACATTGAGATTACGCTGAGCTGCCTTGTTTTGAGGATCAATATCAAGTGCCATCAACTCAGCACCTTCAGCTCCATGCAAATCGTTCATCTGTGCCAGGGCCAAGCCCAGCTCTATATACGCCGAGACAAACTTACTGTTTAACTCAATCGCTCTCCGCTCAGTCTCAACCGCTTTATTGACTAACGACATGTGCAGGTAAGCGATGCCAAGATCATAAAAAGCGACAGAATTACCTGGATCAATCTGCACTGCCAGCTCTAACTCTCTTCTCGCTTCCTCCCACTGCCCGCGCTTTGCAGCTGCCTCACCAGCAGCCACCCGGGCTTGTGCAGCTGCTGAATCGCCAACTGCCTCTGTGCTCAACACAGCATTGCTTGTTATATTAAGAGCAAACAACAGGAACGCTGTAACAATGAGGTATTTGAGCATTATTTTTTCTCTAAAACTAAATTACAACTAAATTATCTTTTAATGACAACCTAAACATCGGCAATAAATTGTCTGTTGTTAGAAGTATTTATGGTTGTGAAGCCTCGACAGGAAGAGCCAGTTTTGTGATGATCCGATGATAGTGCGGACTGGAAGGCGTTGTGTTGTGGTTTTTCTCTGGTACTGCTTGTTTCTACTCCTCTGCCTGCTTCCATTCTCCAGTGGCGGTCTGGCTGCAGCACAAGAGCTAAGAGCAGGCACAAACAGCTCACCAACCAACATTACAGATTCTCCAGCGCCGACGTTGCCAGCACAAACTCCACAGACTCTCTTCAGCATCTCACCACCTTTAATACCGTCGGGAGTCTGTCCTCCTGAGCTTCCAGCGCGCCCGCCCATTCCTCCCCCTCCAGCAGAGCAAGCTGCTTTGCCTCCCTCGGGAGTAATCCCTAAAGAACCGTTGTCATGGCGAGCAAGAGCGTTGAAACAGCCACCTCGCCACTGGCAAGCACCACAGTTCACCAGACCCTTGTCTGCTAGCATTGGCGACAGTCGGCTGCAGGGAGTGCCCAAGGCAAAGCCAGATGCACAAAGAACTTTCAAAGCTTCGCTTGATGAAACAATTACAGCTGTCGCCTCAGCATGCCGTTTAACCGGCTTGTCAGTAAACAAGATCGATTCCAGCGCTGGCTTGCTCATCGCTTCATCATCAGGAGATTCGGCTGAGATCAGTTGCCTGTGGATTAAGCTCACTGAGCAGCTGCCGGCACGTACTACTGTTTCCCTGTCTTCAAGCAAGGATGCACCTGCAGTTGACCGCTCAGTGCTGAAGCACCTTCTAGCCCTGACAGCCGACACCCTGGATAATCACGACAGATTACACGACAGGCAGCAGGGCGTCTCTGCCGGCACAGGATCTGCGTCAGTTGGACATTCGTCAGCACATCTGCCTGCAGGCAGTTCGCCATACCGCCTGAGCAACTCCGCCCATCGTTCTTCACACGCTTCTCAGACTGCAGCGCGAAGGATAGCTCCTGCTCCAGCAACACATTTTGTTTATTGAAGGAGCCTGGTTATATGCCTTGCTTGATCGGGATAACTGGCACAATCGGCTCAGGTAAATCAGCTGTAGGGAAGATTCTCACCTCTCTCGGTGTCCCTGTCATTGACACTGACAGGATTGTCCACGAACTGTTGAGCCTGCCTAATCCGGTGCGCACAGCAGTAGTCGAACGCTTCGGGTCTGAAATCATACGCCAGGATGCCGGCGCAGCAATAGACCGTGAGAAGCTTGGCAAACTCGTATTCCGAGACCACTTTGCCAAACGCGAATTGGAGGCAATTGTTCACCCTGCTGTTCTTGAGGAATGCAAGAGACGCATTGATCAATATCTGACAGAACCTGTGGTAGCACTTTTGGTACCATTGCTTTTTGAAGCCGGGATAGAATCAGAATACGACCAGATCTGGACAGTCGTCGCAAGCGAAGAGACGTTGCACCAGAGGCTGCGCCTGCGCGACAACTTGAACGACTGCGAACTTGCCAGCCGTCTGGCAGCGCAACTGCCACAAGAAGAGAAAGCTTCTCGAGCAGATCACATCATAGACAACTCAGGCAGCCTCGACGCGACAAGACAACAGGTAGAAATTCTTCTGGCGAAAATAACGACAAAAAAATAACGCGGGAGACTGACCGAAAGTCCATCCTGGGACTGCATTTTTGACACACTATTTTATTAGTAGAACAAAATCAACTTAAATGGCCATGCTCACTTCTCCAGATACTTGAGAAACTTGACCAGCCACCCGTGTTGGAGCGTATCTGTTTGATCTCCCGGCATCGACAAACCGCCGGGGCTGAGCTGTTGCGAAGAGATGAGCGGCATGACTTTGCTACCGCACTCGCCACAAAACTTTGATGTGGGTTCAAGCGGCGCCCTGCACAACGGACATGATGGAATGCGCATAGACAGATGATAACCGCACTGTCCACAAAAACGCGCTTTGGACTCAAGTGCAAAGTTGCACTGCGGACAGTGCGGCAATGATTCGCCATGATGCATGGACGGCGGTTGCACATAATAACCTTGCTGGTCAGGGCTACTTGCTTCTGGCGCTATGTCAGAACCGCGCCCACCACCAGCATCCTTGTAGTGTCTGTCAGTTGTCGAATGTGGCGCTTGTTCAGCCGGATACTGATGCTTTTGGCTCTCGCCGTGCGTTGATTCAGATATAACTTGCTCTGTTTGAGCAGTGCAGGCAACCGGCAATTGACCGCTGGCAACTCCATGCACTGGCATGCCTGGCGCAGCAACTGATGACCCATTGGCAGAATAGCGAGCTTCCACTGCCGGCAATGGCACAGCTATTTGTGCAGCAGTTCTTTCTGGCGCCATCGGCGGAACAGATCGCTTCGCTTTCTTGCCAGGCGTTACTGGTGGCGCCGGAGCACAGGCGGGTATCCCTGCCACAGACGGAGCCAGCTCACTGTCAGGCATGTCAGGCGGTAGCGGCGTCGCTACCGAGCCTGTGGCAGGAGTTGCTGTCATGGATGGAGCCTGTGCTGGTATATCAGGCAGTACTGCCGACACTGGTGAACCTGCAGCAGGTGCTTCTGCAGCAACAGGCGAAGCCAACTTCCTGTTTGTCTTGCCTGAAGCTATTGGTGGCGTTGCCGGTCCTGGCACAGAAGCTGCTGTCACAGGCGGAGTCAACCGTTTTGCTGGTATACCAGACGATAATGCCGGCACCGATGAACCGGCTGCAGGCGGCTGCACTGCCGGCGGTGCAACCAGAATTGGTTGCGGAGCTGGTTGCGGAGCTGGCTGCGGAGCTGGTTGCGCTGCCACCAGCCGGGCATCCACAAGGAAAGAGGACGGCTGTAGTGGAACATCATTGAAAACTGCAGGATAGCAGAGATAGAGCAGTTCGCGTGCTCTGGTAAAGCCCAAATAGCACAGCCTGCGCTCTTCATCCATGTTGCTTGCATTTTCAGCTGGAAAAAGCCCCTCGGCCATACCAATCATAAAAACAACGGAAAATTCAAGCCCTTTTGCCTCATGCAACGTTGCCAGGTACACTCCCTGCTCACCACTCTCGGCTACTGCACTGGCACCGGTATGAGTCGACACTTTGGTGCCAGTGCGATACTTCACAAAGTCAGCTACTGTAGTAAATTTACGTGCCTCACTTTCTAGAAGGTCCATCTTGCGCAATGGCTCATAGATGACACCAGGCGGGATACTGACACTGTGATAATAGTCGTTTAATCGCTGCGTTCGCCTGATAAGTGAGATAGTCTCAGCTGGTGGCAAGCTTTCATTTTTCATTGTGCGGATTAATCGCACCAGCTGCACTAGATCTCGGCACGCCTGATCTGCTGTTGCCTCTGAATAGATCTCCACCGCTTTCAAGAAGGAAAGATTATTAGCTTCGGCAAAGCTGGTCACAGTGCTCCAGAGCTTAGGATCAATCTCCTTCGTCCGCAATTGACAGACTCGTTCAAACGACTCTTTAGCCTTTGGACCATCAGGATCCATAACCAGCCTTAGGAACGACAGCATATCCTCAGCTTCATCAGGCACAAAGGCAGCATCAGGACGCGACACCATGCATCTGATGCCTTTCCTGGACATGCTCTCCTCTACTACCGGACCATAATGATGGTATCGGTAAAGCACAGCTATATCTTTGAGCTGACGTCCACTATCGACAAGAATCTGAATCTCGTCAGCAATCCAATCAGCTTCTGCTTTTTCATCGTGCAGCTTGAGTGGCCCTATTATCGCACCAGAAGCTGCCGCTCCATAGGCTGAGCTCATCTGCTTCTGCACATACCGTTTTGTCACACCGGCAATAAGTTGGCGTGCATGATCAACAATTACAGGATGCGATCGCCAGTTCTTCTCAAGCACATAACAGCGGCTCTGCGGCTGGCGCATGGAAGTTTCCATGAGAAATTTAGGCGAAGCTCCTTTGCTCTCATAGATAGCATCATCTTCATCTCCCACCAGAAACATATTGTCTTGTGGCGCACCAAGCAGCTTCACCAGAGTGTCTTCGGCTGGTGTTACATCCTGGTATTCATCTACAACAAGAAATTCGCAATTGTATTGATACCGTGCTCTTGCCTCTTTGTGATCAAGTAAAACTTTTACAGCAAGAGCAACCATATCTTCGCGATCAATTCTATTTGCTCTCTGCAGCTGCTCCTCATAACCCTGATACACCTTTGCGATAAGTTGCCCTACTTCATCTTTGGCTCTCTCTCTTACCTGTTTCGGTGTCACCAGGTTGGCTTTGTAAATAGCGATCAGTGTGGCAATTGTAAATTCATCAAGCCCGAAAGAAAGCTCGATTACTGAAGGATCTATGTCTTTTTTGTTTTTATCAAGCAACCGTTTAAGGACTTTCTGCGGATTGGTTTCCACTTTCAACGGAGCTTTTCGCTTGATTGCAGAGAGGTTCTCTTTAAGAATCCTCAAACCGAAATCGTGCCATGAGTATAGTTGTACTCTTAGATTGGTCTGCCTGTCTAAAATCTGTTCTAATCCTGCTCTAATTGTTTTGACAGCATCCATAGAATTAGACAGTATAAGAATGCTATCCGGGTTGACACCCTGGCAGATCAGGTTAGCCACTCGATCGACAACACATGTCGTTTTACCTGTACCAGCCCCTCCGATGAGAGCTCCCGGCCCACCACCATGAGTAATGGCAGCTTGTTGTCCTTCATCATCAAAAGGTAGCTCTGGGAGCGCAGTTAAGGTCTGTCCTGTCAGGTGCCTGCCTAAAGCCTGCTTCTTACGCCCGGTACGCCAAACCTCTTCTACCACATCAGCGCACGCTGACTGGCTGCTCAACACTTCGGCTGTTGTAAATCTGAGTATCTGCCAACCGTCAGTCAGCAGTAACAAATTGCGTTTAGCTTCCTCCGCCTGGCGCTCCAAGCCTAGCAAGGGGGAAAGCCCGTCACATTCGATATTCAGCCGCTTATCTTTGTCAACAACAGCAAAATCAAGAAGATAGTCTCCTAGCACATGTTGCGGAACTACATTAAGCCCGCGTTCTTTCAATGACAGGTAAAGGAAATACTCCGCCTTTAACATGGGCGGCAGGCTCTCTTCCCGCATCAGGCGGAAAAGCTCCATATTTATCATAGTGGCATCGATAAGCCACATGACTTTTTCCCAGGTGAGCAGCCGTCCTTCCGGTTCGCCTTCCTTGCAGGCAGCTCCATAGCGAGCAAATTCTTCAAAGCTAAGCGGAGTGGCAATTATTGTCGCCTTTCCGGCAGCAGCACGCGGGTAGAGCACATGATTATGCAGATACCACAACTGCTTGGAATTCTCCGGAGCCACCAGATTTTCGATAATGAGTAGATCTGTCCCTGAAATATCCAGCTCGGCCTTGGACGCCACAGGCCTGCCAAAACTGGTGTGCAGCATAGCCTGTTCATACAAGTATTCAGACTGCTTTATCAGCATGTCGCCGCCAATTACAAGTGGGTCGAATCCTCTTGACCGCAAGCTGATAATTGCTGCTTCCAGTCCAGCTTCATGCTCTTCACTAAAATCGGACAAAAACAGACCGCGCACAGATCCTGCGTATAGCCCAAAATTACTGACAAACCAGCTAATTGCCTCACGACAATCGCCAGGCATGGATGGTATTTTGCCAGCAGGATTGCTGTTCTTGTGACCTTTAGCCAAACTACAAATTCTCTTTCGACCTGACCGTTTTCAAATTGAGGCCGTCTAAAAATTCTACTTGAAAACTATCCATTTCAGCTACTGTATACCTGGATTAAATCTTACCGGAGAGCTAAAACACTTGACACAAAGCCACTGTACAAAAAAACCAGTCGTTTACAATCGCTTCTTGACAATCATCACACTCAAAGCGAAGTAGTACAATAGCTTTGAGCTGCCCCGAACTTCGGAGCGCTCGCAGGTTTAAAAGCCGCCACAGGTCCACGAGAGGAGAGGACGGTCAATGAAACAGTTAGTACTAGCCTTAGCAGCACTTTCGATCAGTTCCGTGCCCGCATTCGCGCAGGCTTGCGGAGATGACGGACGTTATTTTCACCTGACTCCCCCAAGCTATTCAATTCCGAGTGCAAGACGGCAAGCTGTTCACCGTTATGCAAAAGCGTTACGCTGGTATCACGAGCACAATGGCGATAAGCCGCTGTGCGACGGCACCGGACCGAGCGCCAAGCCGCTGTAATTACTTGCAGGCTTAAAAGGCTTGCCAGCCAACAGTTTATGCTGTTGTAGAATAGTTTGTGTTTGAAAAACTACAACAACCGTCCCTCGCAGTTTGCGAGGGACGGTTGTTGTTATCAATAATCTTGTGCTTGGCAACCACACCAGAAAATTTTGTTTTGGTAAGTTCCTGGCTGATTTAACTAGCCGAACACAGCTGCCAGGCTAGCAGCTCTATTTACTCAGCCATTAGATCTTCATCCAACCTTACCGGCTAGCTACATTCCAGCAAAATTAACGCATCCCGCTAGCAGGACCAAACATGTAAGCGCATAGCATCATGATGAGCATAGCGCTGGTCACACCGAGCCAGAAAGCAGCAATCATAATCTGCCAGACAAGAAGGGCCTGTCTTTGAGTAAGGCTCAAAATAATGCCTAGACGGTTAACAATATAAAAAATTACTGCTCCAACTGTGAAAACTAGTGGCAACAGCCTCAATCCGACCGGCACCGGCAGCACAACAGCTGCCACAAGAGACAAAATACAGACAACTACCAGCCCGATAGTGACATAGTCAGAAAAACGCTGCCTGACAGCTTCAGCCACTGATGCTTGACTGATATGTTTAAGGGCAAGAACAAAATTGGTCAGCCCGCCTCTCTTGGCTTGAGAACTGGCTCGCCCGGCAGCTGCTTGCATTTCATCTCCTGCCGGTGTGTCTGGTTTGGATAGATCAGAATCAGCCATAAGGCAACCTCACGCGGGACCTACTAATATTATCAAGTCATAACCCATGGCGGCAGTCCCGACAAAGATATCAAGCAGTTCTTGGCAAGAACAATTTGTTCAATCTGTGTTTTATCAGCCTTTTGTCGGTCTTTTATATATACAGAGGAGAACGCTAATATGCCGAAAGAACCGTTAGTACTAATTGTAATTCTGCACTGGCAAGGCAGCGACTACACCAAAGCCTGCCTTACCTCTTTACGTGCACTTGCTTACAAAAATTACAAAGTTATTCTTGTTGACAACGGTTCACCAGACAACTCTGGGTCTGCGATTGCTCGAGAGTTCCCAGAAGTAACTTTACTGGAGACCGGTGAAAACCTTGGTTTTTCAGGTGGCTGCAATGCTGGCATCAACTATTGTCTTGAAAATGAAGCTGAATGGATTTGGCTTCTCAACAATGACACCACAGTTGAACCGGAAGCTCTCTCCTTGCTGGTTGATGTTGCCCAGGAAAACTCCCATGCAGCTGCTCTGGGGGCGATGGTTGTAACTGGACAGGGAGAGCAATTTGTCACCTGTGGTGCAGGCGAGATTGACTTCCTGAGGGCTAAGACTTATCTGCGCAAAACTGCACAACCAGGCACACAGTTTATCTCTTGCGATTGGCTTTCTGGCAGCAACCTTCTCCTCAAGGCAGAAGCTATCAGGCAGGTTGGCACTTTCAACGATGACTATTTTCTCTACTTCGAAGATACGGATCTTTGTCTGCGCTTTCGCCAGTCCGGATGGAGCTGTCTGTTTGTGCCGGCTGCTCGCGTCCAGCACACCGGTTGTGCCTCCACATCCGGTGCCAGAAGCCACTGGCGAGCATATTACTACACGCGCAATCGTCTTCTTTTCTTTGCCAGCCACACGAGCGGATTAGCACGCCTGCCAGGACTGATCAATATTGGCGGTCACCTCCTGCGACACGCCATCGTTCTGCCGCTGCGCGGCAAAACCGGTCGCAAACAGCTCAAAGCTGAACTGCTCGGATTGAAAGACTATCTCAACGGACGCGTCGGCAAAGCAACCTGTCTCGACTGGTGCGAGAGCGCCAAAGGTTAACGATAATTAAATTTACGGTTCCGGCTTGGACACTCTATTGAAGATTGAAAGTTCCGAAATATCTAATTGGCTTGGCTGTCCATCACAATCAACCCTGAAGACAACAGGTCTGTGCGGAGGCAACATCGGGTCGTTCCATTCAATTTCGAATGTGTCGTAATGCCAGTGCTTGAGAGTACCGACCCGGTAAGGCCCGTAGGAGAGAGTAAGTTTGCCTTCCTTGCAGGCAACTGTAATATCACCAAATTCAGGATCATTATAAACACCGGCATATTTATCTACAGCTAAAGTTGGATGCGTGCCGGAGACTCGATTTTTTTGTGCTTCTGCATATTCTTTGTTGTCCTTGGCTTTGCTTTCTTTTTGTTCGCCCTGCGCAATAGTCACTCCATCTTCCAGCGGCAAGTTTAAGTAAGAATCCATCAACCTCATACCAATTGCTTGTGGCGCCATTGAGCCGTTACCGTTAGACAAAATGACATAACCGGTGTGCGCATCAGGAATAAGCTCTACGAGAGCTGTCATTCCATCGATGCCACCTTGATGGCTGAGAATTTTATGTCCTTGATTGTTAACCATGCCCCAGCCCAAGCCATAAGCAGGAAAACTACGCCCAGTGAGCACATGCATAGCAGGAAGGATCATCTGTGGGCTGTGGATTTCAGCTAAGGCTGCCTCAGAAATGAGCTGCTTGTTTCCTATCTTTCCGCCACTTAGCTGCAGTCTCACCCATTGCGACATATCTTTTACTGTTGAATTGATAGATCCGGCAGGAGCCACATTGTCCAGGCAGCGATAGGGAAGCGCTTTGATGACGCCGTCCACTCTTGCGTGCGGTGAGGCAACATTAGACAACGCTGTCAGATCGTGCGTGCTTGTACAGGTGGATGACATTCCCATAGGCTCAAACAGCATCTTGGCAACAAGGTGATCCCAACTATCCCTCCCGGCAGATGCAGCACATTCACCGGCAGTCAGGAATCCAACATTGTTATAGTCCCAGTGGGAGCGAAAGCTCCAGGCTGGTTTTTCATACCTCAGAGCCCGGATAATCTCTTCTCTATTCAACGGCGAGGCATACCACAGCCAGTCACGCTCGCCACGCAGTCCTGTGCGGTGAGTAAGTAGATCGCGTATTGTCACTTCACGAGTGACATAAGGATCATAAAGCTGAAACCAGCTCAGATAGTCAGTAACTTTGCCGTCCCAGCTCATTTTCCCCTGGTCGACAAGACAGCCGATAAGAGCAGCTGTAAAGGCCTTGCTGGTGGAGCCAATAGCAAAGAGAGTATTTTCATCTACACTTGCTGATTCGCCAATTTTGCGCACTCCATACCCTTTTGAAAATACGACCTTATCATCTTTAACTATTGCTACAGCCAAACCGGGCGTATCAAACTCCTGCATGGCTTTTGCCACATATTGATCAAACCCGGCAAACGGTTCTTTATTGAAACTTTCCGACACTTTGCTGTGCACTGCTGCCGGCTCGCCTGCCGACTGCTTAACCGCATCTTCTCCATAGGCTACAGGGGCAATCCCAGCTGCAACAACAGATGTCAGGATTGCTAGCAATTTCATATTCCTTCCTTCTTTAGACACTTATCTTTCCTCAAAAAACTGGAAATATCCTCTCTATCAACTTGCTTGCTCAACTGTTCCTTTTGATGTTAGGCGCATTAACCTGGGAGCGCGAGTAGGATGCGCAACACTGTAGTCTCAAGGCGTAGGGGCACGTCGGGACGCGCCCGCTGGGCGGCTCTCGAGCCTCCCCTACGGTTATTCCAACGGCTAGAGTTAACTGTATTAGGCATCACGCCAGCGTTCCCAGGGGTTGCCAGCTATATCGTTCCTTATTACGAATTTTCTTCCGTCGGTTCTTCTTGAATTCCGCTGTAGCTTATGACTATATGCCGGTCTTCCCCTTGACCATGACTTTCTGACTGCAGGTCTGAAAAGTGCTCATGCAAATAGTTATGGACAATCCTGCGCTCAAAAGCTGTCATGGGTGGCAAGGAGAAATCTTCATATTCACCATTCAGTACAGCCACTGATGCTTTTTTGGCCCGGTCTAAAATAGCCTCCCGGCGACGCTCACGGTAATCACAGACATCAATGATAAAATGTTCATCTTCACCAACAGCGCCTTTACACATCTGGCGAAGAAGAAATTGCATCGCCTCCAAAGTTGTTCCTTTGCGCCCTATCAACATCTTTGCATCATTTTCTTGGCAATTAATCCGGTAGCAGACTGTTGTCTCATCAACCGACTGCTCGTCAAGAGTTGCTTCAACACCCATCAACTCGAGCATTCTGGTCAGATATGTCTTGGCACATTCAACAACCGGGCTTCCGTTAATCTCGTTCATATCACTCACTCTGCTTTTTTCCTGGCTTCTTTCTTTTTTTTGCTGCCTTCTTCACTTGACCACCACCGCCGGGACCATCGCTACTGAGATTCTGGACTGGACTAACTTTAGCACTGCTTTTATCCAGCACTATTATTTCGCCTTGCGATCCAGCCGGTCCTTCGGCAAGGACATCGACCAGAGCTGGGGCCGGTGTACGCATTACCCACCAGGTCTGTAAAGATTGAATAATATTAGAGATAACCATATAGAGAAATACGCCGGAAGGGAGCGGGATGAAAAAGAACATTGCTGTTACAGCGATCGGCATTGTGCGCTGCGTTTGTTGTTGAATAGCTAATTGATCCGGGTCGGCATTAGGCGCTGCTGGCTGAACCATAAGCTTTTGCGAAAAGAACATAGTAATCCCGAACAAAAAGATCATCACAAGGTTGTCCCAGTTTGCCGGCTTAAACAAAGCCATCCCTTGTGACACTTTGCCAAGACTGTTTATAAAGCAGAATGACTCGTTCTTAGCAATGCCCGGGACAACGCAGTTAACTGTTACTTCACCTGGTTCTGGGAATGCAGCATGCCCGCTCTCATCTATGCTGGCACCATGCTGTACATTCTTTGCTCCCTGGACTTTCCATTGAGCCTTAAACTCTGCTGGCATTGTGCCATCTACGGCCCTGACGCCAAAGTCAATCGTATCTCCTTCTGCAATAGTCGAATCTCCTGGGAAGACCACCAGTTTGCAGCGAGCACCATTCTTTCCAACATATGGACTGTTACCACCAGATACTTCAGCCTTGTTGATCTGTACAACTGCAGTTTTAGCCACCACTTTCACTTTGACCGGAATTGCTTTATCGCCAAACGGCGGACCGGTAAAAGTGGCAAAAAGAGCAAAAAGGATTGGCAGTTGGACAAGAGTAGGAAGGCAACCACCCATCGGATTAATCTTGTTCTTTTGATAGAACTCCATAGTCTTCTTCTGGAACAGCTCTGGATTGCCCTTGTATTTTTCCTGAATCACCTTTATTTGTGGCTGCATTTGCGACATCCGTTGCATGGAGCGCGTCGAAGCTGCCACCAACGGGTGCACGATAATGCGTACAGCCACTGTAAGAATGACAATTGCCCAGCCATAACTGTGGAATTGTCTGGCAATCCACTCCAGTGCCGGGATCATAAATGAGTATGTGATGTCCATCTACTTACTCTGGTACCTCGTCTATGCCGCCAGGATGAAGAGGCTGGCAACGCAGGAGCCTGCTGACCCCCAGCATCGTGCCTCTGAGCAAACCGTGTCTTTCAATCGCCTGTAAAGTGTATGTAGAACAAGATGGATAGAAGCGGCACCAGTCTGGTCGTAACGACCTAGTGGCTTGATATAACTTGATGAGCATTATAGCTAGCTGTCTCATTCTTCTTTTCTCAGCAAATGGTCGCTTGACCGCTCTTCACTTCTCCTGCTTAAGCGTCCAAATTTATCATTAGCCTTGGACACACAATATGATATGGACTTCAAGATCTCTTCCCAGGTGGCAGTTAAGGCCTCTGAATGGATTACCCAAACCATTGCATACCACTGTTTTACACTGCCGTCCACTAACCTGGTCTGCCTGTATGCTTCGCGCAAACGTCTTTTAGCTCGATTGCGGCGTGTGGCCCTCTTCTCTACCTTCTTGCCAATTACAAAGCCTACATGAGGAAGGTTTGGAGCACTCTGCTGTTTTCTCGGCAGTACATAGAGCGTTACTAAAGAGGATGTGATTATTCTCCGTTCGGCGTATGCTCGTCCAAACAGGCTTGCTTTGCATAATCGCTCAGGCGACGGAAGCACTCTCGGCGCTTACATCGCTATCCGGTAGCGCCCTTTGGCTCGACGGGCTTTCAATACTCGACGCCCAGCCTTACTAGACATTCTCTTGAGAAAGCCGCTGCCCTTTTTGGCTTTAGCTATAGAACCACGTAGTGTCCTTTTCATTCCTTTTTAAACCCCTCACTGAGCTCTTTCTTTAATTTTCATGCTCGTTTGTACTGTGACTATCTATGCTATCATCTCACCCAAATGCTTCGCTCCGCCCCAATATTGGGGTGGAAAATGTTTTAGGATTTAGGCCTCGTTTTGCCGGCACGCCTGGTTTGATGACAAAAAGAGCAGGTCAGAGTTGATAGTTGGCTTGATTTGGTAAGCTCAAACAGCTTGCAAAATTTTGCTGGCTTCTATCGTATTTGGACCTTTATGCCCGCAAACACTGTCTCTCCAGTTACTCCTGGCACTTTTCTCTCCCTTTTAAAATCAATTCTCATCGAGGCCGGTTTAAGGAAGAACTAACTTTTATTGTTTCAGTTGCAGCAGAATGCTAGCCGTCCTAAGGAGACTAAATGATTCAAGAGAGAGAAGATGTACGTCTACAGCGTCCAGTCAAAGAGATCTGGAGTCAGGCTCAGGAGATTCTTGCCAAGAATGCAACCAAACCAACATTTCAGACCTGGATACTTCCGACACAGCTGCTTGCTCTATCAGGAGACGAGGCTACCATAGGCGTCTGCAATGAGTTTGTTAAAAACTGGATTACTGGACATTTGTTAGAATCTATAACTGATGCTCTCTCTCAAGTAATTCATCAGAACGTTTCAGTAAAAATTGTTGTAGATCCTTCACTCAAACAGGATTCTTACACACCATCAATTGCCACAATTGCTGTTGACACACCTGTCGCACTACGTGAACAGCCGTCATACAACTCCTTTGCCACAGCACAACTTAATCCTGAAGTAAGACTGTCAACAGCCAATCTAAACACCAAGTACACTTTTGAGACTTTTGTAGTCGGCTCTCACAACAGGTTTTGTCACTCAGCAGCTTTGGCTGTTGCCGATCGTCCAGGACAGGCCTACAATCCACTCTTTCTTTACGGTGGTGTTGGACTGGGAAAAACACACATTATGCAAGCTATCGGGCAACACGTTCTCCTTCATCAGCCACAGATGCAGGTGCGTTATATGACTTGCGAACGTTTTACCAATGAGCTGATCAATTCGATTAAAGATGATCGAATGGTTGATTTTAGAAAAAGGTACAGACAAGTTGATCTCCTCCTTGTGGATGACATTCAGTTCATAGAAGGGAAAGAGAGAACGCAAGAAGAGTTCTTTCACACTTTCAACGCATTAAGAGACAGCGGCAGGCAGATTGTACTCACTAGTGACAGACCGCCAAAGGCGCTTGCTCAACTTGAAGAGCGCTTACGCAACCGTTTTGAATGGGGTCTAATTGCTGACATTCAAGCTCCTGATTTTGAAACCAGACTGGCTATCTTGCGCAAAAAATCAGAGGCTGACAGTATGTCTATCCCTGACGATGTACTGGAATACATAGCAACTGTTTTTACTACCAACATCCGTGAGTTGGAAGGGGCATTAATACGAGCAAATGCTTATGCCTGTTTGAACGGCACAGCTCTTACAGTCAACGCATTGTCTGAGGTGCTTCAGCCTGGCGGACAGCGCCGAGCAAAACCGGCACCTACAGTAGATATGATCATTGATACTGTTGCAGCACATTATCGGCTTGAGTCAAGCGAACTCAAGTCAGCTAAGCGTTCACAAGATCTTGCTTTACCACGCCACCTTGCTATGTATCTCGCCCACGAGCTCATACAGTTAAGCTTTCCAAGAATTGGTGAAGCGTTTGGTAATCGCAAACATACATCTGCTCTATATGCCCATTCCAGAATCAAAGAACAGATCTTGAAAGATCCTGATTTAGCGTTGGCTGTTAAGCAACTCTCCCGACAGTTGAGCGTTTGACACGTTGTAGAAAAGCTGTAGGAGTTCTGTTTCTTTTTTGTAGGAATTCTGTGCAGGACAACATATATACAGGAAGACAAGGATGTGATTTTGAACACTGCCTGTACAGATTATCTACAGGGTAAATCAAGCCTGCAGTTATAGTAAACACTTTTCTACAGAAATCTGCGCCTCTACTCCTTCTAAGAATATAGATCTAAGAACAAGTAAGAGAACTAACAACGAAGGATGGCTTTGTGTCTTGCAAAAGGAAGCTGGGCAGGTTAGTCTTTACCTAAGAGTTCAAATCTCTCCTCATGCATATCTGCATCGAAGGAGCGCCATTTCTGTTTATAGAGAGATTAAGTATGCACTTTGCAATTGAGAAGGAAGTCCTTGTAAGAGCTCTTCGCGACGTCACAAATGCAGTGGCAACACGTGTAGTTCAGCCAATTTTGAGCAATGTTCTCATAAAAACAGAAGACGACACTACACTTTATTTCACAGCTACAGATCTTGATTTAGCAATAAAAGCTAGGTGTTCTGGAATTGTCTATACACAAGGAGAAATAACTCTTCCAGGAAAAAAGCTGCTTGAGATCATAGCCAAACTTCCCAACAAGGTTGTCACTTTCCAAATAAACAAAGAAACCAGCGAGACAACAGTTAGTTGTGAACGTTCAAAGTTCACAATGACAGGTCTGCCTGCTGAAGACTTTCCAAATCTTGTTGATAGCAAGTCTGCTGAAGGGCTGCTTATGCCATCAGATGTTTTGCGGCGATCGATAGTGCAGACATCGTTTGCAGCTGCAAATTATGATATGAGCAACATTCTTGGTGGTGTTTATCTTTTGCTTGAAAATGATCGTTTTGAGTCGACTGCTACTGACGGTAGCAGGCTGTCACACAGAAGCGAAGAGTTGAAAGTTGCAGCTCAGACGGCACAGGAGCATGACAGAGAGCTGGAAGGTAACGTTCAAACAGCAACGCTCGAAAAGCCGGTACATTTTAAGGCGATTGTTCCAGCACGCGCTTGTACTGAGCTGGTGAAGCTGCTTGAGGCTAAGGTACAATCAGAAGTTCGTATTGCAGTTGTCTCCGGTCAGATAACATTCCAGACTGAAAATAACTTCTTGAGCTCGAGGCTGATAAGCGGAGATTATCCGCGCTATCAAGAGCTTTTCCCGACAGAATTTAAATATCTTGCTAAATTTGATCGCGAGACAGTAGTATCGGCAATCGAGCGTGTAGCTGTCATGTCTGACGAGCGAACACACTTAATCAAGCTTCATTTTGAAAGTGAAACGCTGCAAATTACATCTAACACACCTGATGTTGGACGTGCCCAGGAAGAGGTACCTGTACAGTTTGACGGGCAGGTAATCGATGTGGCTGTCAATGTTCGTTATGTTCTTGATGTGCTGCAGAGACTGACTACATCTGAAGTTGCTCTTGAAATGACAGGTCCGCTTAAGCCGCTAATCTTTCGCGGTGTTAACGATACTAACTTTAAATATCTGCTCATGCCTGTTCAGTCCAAGTAAGGAACTCTGCCAGTAGAGCTGTCCAGAAGAGCTTTCTTTTCTTAAAATCATTATCTTGTTGTGATCTCGAAGAGGCTAGAAACTGTTTTTTACTGGCACAAGAAAGATGCAGCTCTTCTGGACAGTAGAAGTGCAGTTTTCTGAGTGTATACAGCTGTGTTATACTGCACAGTCTCCGATGGCTGGCTGGGGCAGTTAATAATAGCTTTCCAGTTAACTGTCGAACTGAGTGGGATCGTAGCTCAGTTTGGTTAGAGCGCCTGCCTGTCACGCAGGAGGTCGCGGGTTCGAGTCCCGTCGGTCCCGAATTTTCATAAAGAAGAAGAATAAACAGATCAGTCCTTAAAATAGGTAAGGGTGTGATCTATTATTTTTGATTGAAACTTTAGCTTTCTGACAATGTGATTAGCCTTGAGATTTAAATATAAAAACGAATACGTATAGTACCATACCCTCAAAAAATTCCTGGAGGAGCTTGTCCCTTTTGTCGTTGATTTAGTTGGTGACCCCCTGACCAAGCGGATTAAGCCTGGGTAGGTTTGATCTTGCAAAGGTACAAATCTGTGACAAGGAGGTCACCATGAGTAAATCATCGTCTGGATCTAAGAGCC
>CAILLX010000042.1 GCA_903835185.1 uncultured bacterium
ACGGCACTCTGCGCTGGCTCGACCTGTTCGGCGTCAGTAACGTCAGCTTGAATTCAGATGGACATGCCAGACTGAAACCATGGTCATTAAAGCGGCAAATTTAAACTGTCGCTAGCGGCAAAAAGTCTTGACGCCAGACAACACCTTTGTCGGGCTGGCACCGCGATGGGTTCCTTTTCACAATCCGCCACTGGTTATACCGATATTCTGCTGGCTGGCATGTTTGCCTCCCTACGCAGCTCTGTGCCCTGATCGGGTATAGCAAGCGCTCTGATCTCTGTGCATCCCTGGACTTTGCCATCAGGTTCACGCTTTCGGTAGGGATCATTGTGACCTTGTTCTCCTTGAACTACGATCTGCTGCTTGCGCTTCCGGCGCTGGTGGAGAGTGGCAGTCAGATCGTAGCCAGGCGATCTACAAAGGTTGTTTCGATTGCATTTACATTCCTGGTGACAGTTACAACGATGCCAATCTATCAGTTTATTCACTATGGATTGTCTTTACGGGGATTCCCGATAAACTGCATATTTGTCGCCATTCTAGCCTACTGCCTGGCTGTTGGTGTCTACGGCGGTGAGCGGGGTAACCCCAGATGAATCCCCTGTGCGTTTTTCCGAGCCCTTTTTTGATAACCGGAAGAGTGGTGGTATCGGATTGAAGGACGCACTTGTCCAGACGGTATCTGAAAATGCCTTTCACTGTCCAGTCCGTGCAAAATGGTATCGCAGCCAGCAATACTCATTGAAGGGGCTATCATCCGTAATTCTAATTGAGTTATTGTGATCAAGGATAGTTCTCAGATCAATGTGATGCATGAGAACAGTATCAATTCCCGCTTTCATTTGCAGCAGTGGATTCTTGCCAGGGCACCATTCCTGAAGATCTTGCTTCGCTGCTTCAGGCAGCCTTGAAATCATCTGGTCTGCTGTTATGTCCTCAATCGGTTGATCGGATGCCAGAAAATGGCACCCCCAGCCCTCCACTGACGTAAATGCCTTTACATATGGGAAAGAATCAACGAGTGATCGTGCCACTGCGCTAAGTGTCTTTCCTGACGTTGGGAACCATTGTTGCAGGATTCCCCCTGACTTCAAATGTTTTTTGAGCAATTTGTAGAAGTCTTCGGAATAAAGAAGGCTCGAACCAGCAGCCTCAATTGGAGGTGGAGGATCTATAGTGATGACATCAAATCTATTCTTTGTTCTTTCAAAGAAACGTCTCCCATCATCGATTATGATTCTTCCATTCGGATTCTGCAAGACGGTTTTTGCATCGTCACAGTAGTAGTCAAAGGCGTCCCTTACACTTGGTACTAATTCAATTGCAGTTGCATGAATTCCCCAGCTCAGTAGAGAGCGATAAGTAGTCCCCATGCCAAAGCAGATCAGCAGCGCCGACTCAGGGCGTTTTCTGTGAAAGGCAAGAGGCAAATGTGCCATGTATTTGGTAATCGGAGTCAGAACTGTCATTCCAACACCATTAACAAGTAAAACTTTCTTCATGCCGTCGCCATAAGACACCACCGTTGCTGCGTAATCCCTTCGTACAATAGTCCTGCCTGCTCCTGTGTTCAGCCCTTCTTCCCAATCACGACCGCAGATAGCTCCGCACAGCAAAAGAGCAGTTATTGTGACAGAACTAATCTGAACCGGTCTTGTGAGTTTCATGAAGACATACGAACCAAGCACCAGAAGAGGTGCAGTAAGAATGACAAGCGACAGCCGGGCACCCAGAACCGGTAGAAGCGCATAGCCAGCCAGCAGTGGTCCAACAATACAGCCCGCAATATTTACAGCATAAGCCTTCCCTGCAGTGACCGGGTTTCCCTGCGCAAGGTCATCAATTAAAAGAGGGGTAAGATACCCGAGCGAGCAACAAAAGGGCATAATCGACAGGAGCACGAGGTAATCCAGGGGTATATGCATTGCTTGAGTGAGCGGCACCAGTCTGGGATCGCCGATTATCACCGGGATCAGAGCACTAATAGCAGTGACCATCAAAAGCAGTTCTTTAGATGCGACCGTCTTGCAAGCGCAGCTCCGGCGATAAAGATATGAGCCTGCACAAGTAGCGAGCAGGTATGTTGAAAGCAATATCGCAAATGAGTAGACTAGCGTTCCAAGAACAACTGTATATGCACGAGTCCACACCACTTCCATAGCCATGGATACAAATCCAGTGGTGAAAAGAACCGCTTGGGAGAATGCACTTTGCGGCAGGTTCGACTGGACAGGTTCATGGGTTTCAACTTCCATCAATAAACGCTTACGACTACGAGAAACACCCCAGCATATTGCTGCTACACCAATGAGCAAATTGAGGACCGCAGCCACCGCTAAGGTCATGTGCAATCCAAGCAGCTCTATCAGAACCAAGACAGTAGTCAACGTGCCCAAAACCGCCCCAGCAACATTGGCCAAATACAAAAGACTGAAACTGCGTTTATCGGTGTCCTCAAACTCCTCTACAAATGCCATAGCAAATGGGAATGTTGTGCCCATGGCTGTACTCCATACAAAAATGGAGGCGGCAATGACGATTGCCGAACCGACCAGGTATTGAAGGGAGTTCGATTCACCGGTCAGTAGCAACATTGAATTACCAATTGCAAAACAGGCTGGGACTCCAAAAGCGCCCAGTCCAATTATTAATTCTGTCAATCCGTAGAAAATGATGGCTGACAAGCCGGTCTTGTTCCGTAGCGGGCCAATGCACCGCCCCCCCAACCAAGAACCAAGACCCAGTCCGAGCATGAAAACAGATACAATAACGGACACAACCGGAGTGATAACTCCAAACGATGCCAATCCGAGACGCAACCAAACTGTTTGGTAGAGAAGACCACAAAAGCCGGACACAAAGAATAGTACGAACAGAATTTTGCTGCGGTGAGATTTCATCACGCCTCCCAGAGCGCCAGCTTAGCTAACTTTCGGCAATTAGAAAACGCGATTTGTCCGAACCCGTATTAGCCTCACCGAAACGGAAAGCACCCCTAAACTGGAAACGCTCACAACTACCAGTCCGGAATTGGCGGCTCGAAAAGCAAGTGATTTGACATTCTTGGTGCAATACCATTTTTCGCAAAGCAAAATCGGCTACAGTAGTTGCAAGCTGAAGCGACGTTGACAACTCGTTTGGCAAAACTTTAATTCTATCAAATCACTCTCGACTGTCAAACAACTCAAGGTGCTTTTCGTATTTATGTGGTTGATACATGAGTTGATTATACTGCATGTCTGTCGAGACAAATCACATGCCTATTGGCTTGGCTCCCTGCTTATATCTAGGTCATTACTTACTCCCCGTGCGGGTGGAGTCGTAAGCGTTGCAGCAGGGCGACGTGCAAAGGGGATTGCATGAATGCGCATTGACTTTTTGAAAAGCTTCCTTCCCTAGCGCAATACGCGATAGCAACAGGGAGCCATGGCTAGTGGCAATGAGAGCAGCTGTTGAATCCTGGCTTGCCGCCCATTGCCGTATGGTGCTTGCCTGCTCGGCGCTTAAAGCCAGATATTGTGAGACATTGCTGGCAGACTCCAATGATATGAAGGTTGTCTATCTGAAAGGCAGTTATGAGCAAATTGCCAATAGACTTGCAGATAGTGATCAGGTTTTGCTGCTAACTATTACCGTCAGATGGGCATTTTGGTGCTTCGTTGGTTGTTTTGACAGAGCAGGCTGTGTCGGCGATTGCTTTCAGGTTAATCACAGGTGGTTTGCCAACTAGCTGGCGCTCTGACAGAGCTTGTATCTCTTGGGCAATATCAGTTCTGCTGCGATGTGGCTCGAGGCACGAGACGATATCGGGATAGTAGAGTGTCTCCTTTTCCATAAGGAGATGAGCAAGACGGTCAAGTTCAGGGCGTTTCGTGCTAATCAATGATCTGGCGTTGTCGAGACAGGAGTCGATTAGATGTTTAATCTCCAGCTCAATCTCTCTTTGCGACTCAGGCGATGGTCCTTTAGCATCGGCATGGTTAGTGGAGCCAAAGCCGGTGTCTACGTTGAATTTAAAGGTACCCATTCCCAGGTCCCTTATCATTCTTTTGGCAGTAGAGGCAGCGCTTTGTAGGTCGCCTGAAACTCCCGAACAGGTCTCTTCGAGGACAAGTTCCTCGGCAGCATAGCTGCCCAGAGAGATTTCAATGTCGACCATATACTCATTACGACTCTTGCGTTGATAATCTTCCTTGTCTACTCCCCACATATAACCTAAAGCAAAACCGGAAGGGACTATTGTGACCACCTGTATCTTTTGCCGCCTGTTGCGGAAATAACATACAAGTGCATGTCCTGCTTCATGGTAAGCGATTGCCAGAAGCTCATCTTTGAGAACATGGCGGCTGTATGACATGCCGAAACTAACACGTTGAATAGCCTGAATAAGGTCGCTATGAGATAGAGCTGTGCGCCCTTCGCGGATTGCTATTAACCCGGCTTCGTTGACAATATTGGCCAGATCGGCGCCGCTCATCATAACTGTCATGCGGGCTACATCAAGTGCATTGACCGATTCGTCCAACTTAAGGTCTTTGAGATAGTGTGCAAGTATTGCTTCCCGGCCTTCGAGATTGGGCATCGGAATGGTAATCTGGCGATCAAATCTGCCTGGGCGCAAGAGAGCCGTATCGAGCAGGTCGGGATGGTTGCTAGCGCCTATTGTAAGCACTTTGTGCTTGCCAAAACCGTCAAGTTCTACGAGCAGTTGGTTGAGAGTTTTGTTGGAGTCCTGGACAGCACCGCCACCATAATCAATGCCGCGCCGGGCTCCTATTGCGTCAATTTCATCTATAAAGACGATAGCTGGCTTGCCGCTGCGGCGTGCTTGCTCGTACACTGCTCGCACACGGGTGGCTCCCACGCCTGCCCATTTTGATTGGAAATCACTGCCTGAAACAGCGTAAAACGGTACACCTGCTTCATTGGCGATTGCCTTGGCCAGCATGGTTTTTCCAGTGCCTGGTGGACCGACAAGCAGGATGCCTTTTGGCGTCTTTAGTCCAAACTCGCGCACAGTGTCTGAATGCTGGAGGAGAGCCACTACTTCAGCAGCTTCTGCCTTGGCTTCTTCCATGCCTTTGATGTCTGAAAGACGAACGTCTATATCGGCAACACGTGAGAGGTTCATCCCTTCAGTGTTTAACTTGTGTCCAGCTGTGACCGAAATTCTGTCGACTGCAGCTTCAAGATCTGATTCCTCAACATGAGTCTTGCCACGTCTTACTGCTAGAATTGCTGCCTCATTTACACAAGCAGCAATATCAGCTCCCGAAAAATTGGTTGTCTGTTTGCCAAGTTTTTCCAGATCTGGCTCTGAGGCAAGTTTGATGCCGCTCAGATATTTTTGAAAGATCTTCCTGCGCGCCGGAGCATCTGGCAGCCCCAGGTAACACTTGCGGTCAAATCTACCTGAACGCATGAAAGCTGGGTCCAGTTGAGTCTCCATATTTGTAGAGCCGATTGTAATGACATTGCTTCTGCCTACGCCATCAAGCTCAGTGAGAAACTGGTTTAATGTCTTGTTGTGATCTTGTATTGCACCGCCGCCGGTATCAACACCACGAGAGGCGCCCAACCCATCTATTTCATCAATAAATACTATGGAAGCTGGCGATTTTCTTGCTTGCGAGTAAAGTGCGCGCACCCGGTCGGCACCGACGCCTGCCCACATGCTCTGGAAGTATGCTCCAGATAAGGCATAAAACGGCACTCCGGCTTCACTGGCAATTGCTTTAGCCAGCATTGTCTTGCCGACACCAGGAGGTCCAATCAGGAGCACGCCTTTGGGTATGCGTGCACCAATTTTACGCAGGTCATCCCCGTGCTTGAGGAAGTCGATTATCTCCAGAACATCCTGCTTGACCTCGTCGATGCCGAGGACATCGTCAAGTCTGATAGAAGCATCAGCAGTGCCATGTTCTATGCCTGAACCAACCATTGAACGCTCTAACCCAACTGATATTCTCGTGAGTGCCTGATCGATTGTTTCTGTTGTCACTTTGCCAGGACCACCAGGGCGGCGGGCAATCAGGGCTGACTCGTTTACAACGTTGGCAATCTCGGCCGGAGAATAGTTGACAGTCATCTTCTCCAGTTCGTCATAATCAATCTTGTCATCGCACAGCACTCTGCTCAGGTAGTACTGGAAAAGCTGTTTACGCTCGGCAGGATCTGGAAGCTGGAAGTAGATGCGCCTGTCCATACGCCCGGCCCGCATGAGAGCTGGATCAAGAATACTATCGTTGTTGGTGGCTCCAATGACCAGAACGTTGTTGCCTGAGAACCCATCCATCTCTGTGAGCAACGTATTGAGAGTCATGTTCATATCTGTCTGACCGCCAAAGCCGCGGTCGCCTGTGCGTCTGCCTCCGATGGAGTCAATTTCGTCAATAAAAAGAATTGCCCGCTCGTGCTTGCGTAGTTTGCGGAAGAGAGTTTTTAACTTGAGGACACCAAGTCCCATGATGAGTCCGCTTAAGCCGGAGGCTTCAACAACATAAAAAGGAATGCCTATTTCGTTTGCAATTGCCCTGGCAAAAAGTGTTTTGCCAACACCAGGCGGTCCGACAAAAAGCATCCCTTTGGGTACTTCAGCTCCGGAGGCCGCATAGTGATCTGGGTGGACAATCATATCTATGACTTCACGAATCTCTTGCTTGGCCTGAGCATTGCCTACAAGCTCGGCTAGAGTCTTAGGCGCCTTGGGATTAATTGGTGGTTTTTTGAAAAGAAATGGAAACACCCGCTTCCAGAAGCTTTGTGGTGCTTTGGAATCAGCTCGGGGCGGCAATGGGAAGATAATTGAGATGAGTAAATAATACTGAATCAAAATAACCAGTGCTCCAAACAGTGCACTGGAGATGATCGAGACGACAGAGTATTTAAGCAGAGCCGGGAAGGAGGTAAACGGGTTCCATGATTGTGCCGTCAAAAGAAGAATGAGCGTCCAGACGATGAGAAGTGTCCACTTTGCCCATGGTTTCATATGCTTTTTGTTCTCCCAACTTTCAGTTGTTTGCCCCTAAAGGCATATCTATGTTTCGGTCAGCGCTCTTTTCGTTGACCACTGTCATTATCGTTGTCGGGCGAGCGCCGTCGACATACTGCATCTCACCAATGTTGCCCTCATCTCGCTTCAGCCCCAGGGAAGTTTCTTTGACCTGGTTAACTCCTACTGGCCAGGGATATGGCGACTGTCCCTCAAATGCTGAATTAAACAGACAACTGAGAATGAGGGCAATGATAAAAGTCGAGATCAATTCCTTCATCGGACCACCCTCAGTCTATCTGCCCGCCAGCACTTCCGGCTCAGTTGCCCTGATTTCTTTCACTTGTAATCATAGCGATATTCTATCTTGAAAAGCCAAGAGAGTTACCCTGGGGCAAGACTGGGAAATTCCCTATATAAGCGCTGGGCGGATGTCTGCTCTGCCATGCCTGTGATCATTGGCACCAGTCCTGGCGCGCTCGACGAGAATCACAAAACAAAAGGTTGGATGTTCTTGACCAGTTCTTGTTTTGAGGTGTAACCGACAATCATCTTTCTGGCCTGTCCATGATTGAAGAGGATCAATGTCGGCAATCCGCCCTGAGCGTACTGGTCACACAGTGTCCTGCTCACGTCAACGTCGACGTGGACCACTTTGAGCCTGCCTGAGTATTCAGAGGATAACTCCTCGAGAACTGGTGCCATCTTCTTGCAGGGTACGCACCAGCTTGCCCCAAACTCAACAAGCACAGGTCCTTCTGCTTGCAATACGGTGCTCTTGAAAGAAGAGTCGTTTGCTTCTACCAGCTGCGCTCCGGTCTGTGACGGTTCCTCTGTCGAAGGTCTATCCGTTGACGGGGCGTCATGCTGCGGCTGTGATTCTTGAGTCGGCGTTGTTTGAACAGGACCGGCGCCTGGTGGCTCGGAATTTGGTGCTGACTGGTTCAGTCCATTAACTATGCTGCCGACAACCAGAGCAAATATAAATGAGAGAAGAACTTCCTTCATTGTGCAGGCCTGCAGACACCCACTGACACAAATCAGTGTAACCTGAAAGTTGTGCTTGCAGTAATAAATAAAGAGCGCTCAGGCAGAACGATGCTGCGCTCATAAGCCAGTGCATAGCTCGTGAGAGCACCACAATAATTAAGCAAGGGACTCCGAAAAGTCCGGCTGCACTCTTAGATATGCTTGTTGATGGCTGTAGCTAGTGTCGATTTTGGCACTGCGCCTACTACTTGCTCCACAACCTGCCCGCTCTTGAAGAGATAGAGGCTGGGAATACCACGAATGGTATAGGCTTGTGCAGTCTTGGGATTCTCATCAGTGTTGAGTTTTACTACCTTCAAACGGCCTTCAAACTCTTTAGACAAATCCTCGACCACCGGTGCAACCGCTTTACATGGTCCGCACCAGGGAGCCCAGAAGTCGACCAGTACAGGGACATCTGACTTCAGGACTTCTTGTTCGAAGGTACCGTCGGTAACGTTTGGTACACCAGACATTGATTAGGACCTCCCATTCGGCTGGTTGATACTGCTTTAACCTGAACCAGCTTGGAAATTATAAATACCAGAGAATAGTTTCTCACACAACGCCCGAATTGTCTTAACAATAAGCCTAAAGGCTACTGGTTAAGCCATAAAGAGCTTGATTAAGCTCTGCAGCTGGGCCTAGCCAGCCGCTAGCTGCAGATTGAAAAACCTCAGGTGTCAGTGTGACCGCTTAGAATAGATGTGGAGGATTTTTTGGTATGTTTCGGCTGAGTTACATTTATAAATGGGTGTCGCGTAGCTTAGCTAATCAACTCCTGTTTACTTATCTTCTGGTGCTCACTATTGCCCTTCTAATTGTGAGTGTCTCAGCCTTGTCAACGATTAAGACCGAGTCGATAACAGACTTGCGCAATGCTCTGGAAGTGGAAGCGATGAACCTCGGTCTGGAGATTGACAACGACTTACGCCTGGATTCACCTGCTGCTCGCAAACGTATTAAGGCGGCTGCCAACAGGCGTGCCGAAAAGGGCGGAGTCACTATTACTGTAGTTGATGATGAAGGGCATATTCTGGCAGATTCAGGCATAAGGCAGCAGCCTGAAGGTGAAAATATAGCTAATCAACCAGAGATAACTGAGGCGTTAGCTGGAATTGCATCTATTTGTACAAGGTCGTCTGCCAGGACCAATTCAGAATGGCTTTTTGTTGCTTATCCAATCAGGGCTGCCGGGCAAACGGCCGGTGTTATCCGGTTGGGACTGCCGCTCAATCAGCTTAATCAACGGCTAAATAAAGATCTGATGACTTTTCTTGAGTTTATTTTTGGCACCGGCATTATTACAGTGCTCATCAGTCTCTGGCTGGCAAGAAAAGTGACAAGGCCGATTAGCGAAATGAGCGCCATGTCAAAGGCGATTGCCCATTCTGGGGATATGTCAGTATTTGTGCCGGTGCGTAGACAGGATGAAATTGGCGAACTGGGGCTCTCTTTTAATCAGATGATTGGACGGTTGCGGGAGCAGGAGCGCTTAAGGCAGGAATTTATCGCCAATGCGTCGCACGAGTTAAAGACACCTACAATGGCGATAGGTTCAGTAGTTGAAGCGTTGCAGTCTGGGGCGGTGGACGATCCCGAGCTCAGGGTGCAGTTTCTTGGCTCACTTGAAAAGCTGGTCGACAGACAATCGAGGCTGATTCAAGATCTGCTCGATATAACAAGGCTGGATGGCGGACTGGAGGAAGATTGGAATGAAGTTGTCAACCTTGTAGATGTGATAAATGATGCTGTCGAAGAGATTAGACCGCAGGCAGAAAAGAAGCAGATTGAACTTTCCAACCTGTCAGACGGCAACGGGCTTTCTGTAGCTGGCAATCCCAGCCAGCTGCAGCGAGCTTTAGTGAATCTCCTTACAAATGCGGTCAACTATACTCCCTCGTCTGGAAAGATTGATGTGTCTGTAGAGATGGTTGGTGACGACCAGGTTGAAGTGAGGATTAGCGATACTGGAGTAGGTATAGAGCTGGCAGATCTTCCGCACATATTCGATCGCTTTTATCGTGCTGACAAAGCCCGCACCCGCGTCGGAGGTGGCACAGGGTTGGGGCTGGCAATTACGCGTGAGATCATAGCCAGGCATCAAGGAGTTGTTTCTGTTGAATCAGAAGTGGCAAAAGGGTCAACCTTTAGAGTGAGGCTGCCTTTGAATACAAATGTTGAGCAGGAATGAAGAGTAGTGACCCAGCTAAGGGAATATGCCGCCGGTCAGGAACCGTCTGCCCGTTAAATGCCTGCCCGTGACCATGTGCAAGTCGACTTAGACTTCCAGGGCGCGGCGCAGTGAGCCTTCGCATTGAGAAAGCAGAGCCTCGGCGGCAGCGCGTCCCAGTTTCTTCTTCACCATTAAGATAGCTGTCTTGGCATTGTCGTGCGAAGCTACTAAAGCTCCTTCAGCTACGTGTCGCGGCACACCGGATATGGTGCTGATTATTGATACAGCTCTTTCTCTGAGCTTATGGTTGGTCGGCTTAAGATCGACCATCAAATTCTCGTACACTTTGCCCTGCCGGACCATAGCGCAGGTTGACAGCAGGTTGAGAACCATCTTTTGTGCCGTCCCAGCTTTCATCCTTGTCGAGCCTGAGAGAGCTTCTGGTCCCACTACAACAGCAATTGTGACATCTGCCAGCCGTTCAAGGTCAGTGCCATGATTGTTGACTGTAGCTATTACTTTAGCTCCGTTAGCACGTGCCTTATCGCAAGCGCCCAGGACATAAGGAGTGCGGCCGCTGGCAGTAATCCCAACTACTACATCCTTGTCTGTAATCCCGACTGCAGTGGCGTCGCGGAAGCCGGCATCCCGGTCGTCTTCAGCATTTTCAAATGATTTGAACATTGCTTCTTTGCCGCCGGCTAAATGAGCCTGTATCAGATCAGGGGCGATACCGAAAGTGGGAGGACATTCGCTGGCATCGAGCACGCCCAGCCGTCCGCTTGTTCCGGCGCCGAAGTAAAAGAGTCTGCCGCCGGCGCGGAGGCGCTCGGCGATAAGGTCGACAGCCTTGGCTATTTCAGGAATGCACTTCCTGACTACTTGCGGTACCTCGAGATCTTCCTCCTGAATCCTGCTCACCAGGTCGGTTGTGTTAAGTTTGTCAAGGTCCATCGTGCGAGGATTGCGTTCCTCCGTCACACTCCGGTTGAATTCGGTTGTATAACCAATCAAGCTATCAATATCTTTACAAGTTCCCATATTTTATGCCGTTTTCTTATCTGAACTCCGCTGTCAAGCGATTTAAGAACTGACCAGATCCGCTGCTGCCTACATAGTTGCCATTGTTGACTACTACTCTGCCTCGGGAAAGGACAGTTTCCACCACTCCCTCAACCTCCATCCCTTCGTAGCAATTGTAGTCTACGTTCATGTGATGAGTGCTGGCGCTAATAGTCATTTTCTTCTTTGGGTCAAAAATGACCAGATCGGCGTCAGAGCCTGCCGCAATAGTACCTTTTCTCGGGAAGAGACCAAAAATCTTGGCAGCTGCAGTTGAAGTTATTTCGACAAAACGGTTAACAGAGATGCGACCGCCAGTTACACCGCCGTTGTAGACAAGGCTCATTCTGTTCTCTATTCCAGGCATACCGTTTGGAATCTTAGTGAAATCGTTGCGACCCAGTTCTTTCTGTCCTACGAAATTAAACGGGCAGTGATCTGTGGCTACGACCTGCAGATCATTCATGCGCAAGCCTTCCCACAGTTTTTCCTGGTTCCATTTTTCGCGCAAAGGAGGGGTGGCAACATATTTAGCAGCTGCAAAGTCGTCCTTGCTGTAGTATGAGCTGTCAAGGAAGAGATACTGCGGGCAGGTCTCTGCCATGACAGGGATACCGGCAGCTCTGGCGGCTGACACTTTGGTAAGTGAATCGTAGCAGCTGGTATGAACTATATAGACCGGGGTGCCGGCCATCTGGGCAATTGCAATTGAACGGCCGACAGCTTCAGCCTCTGCTGCGTCCGGACGGGTAAGAGCATGAAACTCAGGTGCCTTGTTGCCTGCTGCAAGTGCGTTTGCAACCAGCTCGGTTATTACAAGCCCGTTTTCGGCATGGATAGATACAAGCCCGCCGTGCCTCCCGGCAACTGACATTGCTTTGAAGATGCAGGCATCATCGACCATCAACGAGCCAGGATAAGCCATGAAGAGCTTGAAGCTAGTGACGCCATCATGCTTCATCAGATGGTTCATCTCCTCCAGATACTCTGGTTTCGATAAATCGGTGACTGCCATGTGAAAAGAATAGTCAATTGATGCTTTTCCTTGCGCCTTCTTATGCCAGGTGTCGAGAGCAGCTAGCATAGAGGAGCCTTTTGTTTGAATGGCAAAGTCGATGATTGTAGTTGTTCCTCCGCAGGCTGCAGCTGCTGTGCCTGTCTGGAAGTCATCAGCTGATACTGTGGACCCGAATGGCATGTCCAGGTGCGTGTGCGGGTCGATACCCCCAGGTATGACCAGCTTATCTTTAGCATCAATAACCAGATCAGCTGATATATCAAGGTTCTTGCCTAGAAGTGTAATCAGCTCGCCATCTACCAGGATGTCGCCTCTATAGTCGTCAACAGCTGTAACAATGCGCCCGTTTTTAATAAGAGTCTTCATTTTTGCTGCTTCCTCAGTACAAAACGTCTGCTCTTCTGCCTTAGTCACATTCTCAGTTAAGCATCTGTCTTTTGCTAGCTTCGCAGGTCATAAGCAGTGAAACATGCCTAATAAGAAAGGCTAGTTTAAACGCCAGTATAAGGCACTATTCAATAATCTTATGCAATATGGCACCGCGGTTATATCTACTGGATAGCCAGGCGTCCGTCTCGACAGTCGCTGAACCTGGAGTCTACAGGATGGCAGGTAGTCTGGTCGCTAATTTAACGCGGTGAAGAGCTGGTCCATGCTATAAACAGGATACTCTGCCAGGTTGGGAAGAGCTTATCCCAGTGGCGCATCCTTATTCCAGCCAAATGACCTGGTGTAAGGGTCCAGGCTAGCGATATGAGGGCATATTCCTCGTGAAAGGCGTTACCTCTGAAGTAATCGCTGAAGTAAGGAGTCGAGCAAATTTGCTCGAAGTAATCTCTGAGTTTGTTGTTCTGAAAAGAGCTGGCAAGGAGCACAGGGGGCTGTGCCCGTTTCATGCTGAGAAATCTCCTTCATTCCATGTCAATCCGGAAAAAGGCATTTATAAATGCTTTGGATGTGGTGAAGGTGGAGATGTGTTCGCTTTCTTCCAGAAAGTCAAAGGGTTGGATTTCCTGGATGCAGTGCGCGATCTGGCTGGTCGTTATGGAGTGAAGCTGGTCGAGAGTGCCGAAGATAGGCAAGAGTGGGACAGGCGTACAAGCATACTCATGCTTTACCAGCAGGCATGCCAGTATTACAGCCATCTTCTTTCTGATCCAGAAGAGGGGGCACTAGCACGCTCATATCTTCAGTTGCGCGGAATTACTGCGGCGACGGCAGAGAAATTTAAACTTGGCTATGCAGCTAATGCCTGGGACGGACTTTATAGCTATCTTACAGGCACAGTGAAGGCGCAGGCGGCTACTCTGGAAGAAGCCGGATTAGTGAGAAGGCGCCAGGAAACAAGTGGCTGTTACGATCTTTTCAGGCACCGCCTAATAATTCCTATCTGTGACAGTGAGGGGCGTGTCATCGCCTTTGGTGGCAGAGCGCTTGGCGACGGTGAGGTCAAGTATCTCAACTCGCCCGAAACGCCAATCTATACTAAAGGGCAGCATCTCTTCGGACTTAACCTGGCTAAGGATGAGATTAAGCGGCAAGATTCAGTAATAGTTGTTGAAGGATATTTTGATGCTATTGCAGCGCATCAGTTTGGTTTTGAGCATACTGTAGCCACTCTCGGGACAGCTTTAACTGAGCGTCAAGCCAAGCTGCTGGTGCGCTACACTGAATCAAAGCGTGTGTATCTTGCTTTTGACTCTGACTCGGCAGGTGAACGGGCTCTGGAGAGAGGCGTTGAGACTCTCAATCAGATTGCTGAAGGGGTTGGCATAGAGCTCAGGGCGCTGAGAGTCCCCGGGGGTAAAGACCCGGATGAGTGCCTGCGAGCGCCAGAACCGCAGGGTGGGCAGGCAGCTTTTGCTGCTGCTATTGCCAGCGCGCCGCACCTGATCGATTACCAGCTGGAAAGAGCTGTAGAAGAGTCCGACTTGAAGAGTCATACAGGCAGAATTGAGGCTGCACGCCAGGTTGTGCCAATTCTGGCTCAGATTAAAAATTCAGTCGGGCGCAGTGAGTATGTGCGGCAGTGGGCCCTTACACTTGGCTTGCGTGAAGAAGCCCTGCTGGCTGATGTTGGTGACTACCGACGCCGCCTCGGCAGCGGCTTGCCTGCCAGGATGCCCGCTCAGCGTGCCGGATCCGGCTCCCTTAAGTCTGGTCATCTGGAAGCTGAGCGGCAACTTCTGGCTTTTTATCTGACATCGCGAGAAGATAATGAAAGGGTAAGTACGGCTCTGGCTGACGAGCACTTTATTGATCCTGTTAACGAGCGGATTAAGGAAGCTCTCGATGGGATTGGCAGCCAGTTTAATACAGTTGACGACCTGCAATATAAGCTGATGGATCGTCTGGCGCCAGACAGTGAGGCTAGCCGTCTTCTGGTAGACCTGGTCTTCAAAGTTGAAGAGATTCGCAAGCAGAAGGCTCCTCTTGAGGTTATGCTTAATGAGGGACGGGCCAGAATTCTTAAAGAGAGAATGATTCGGGCAAAAAACAGTCTGCGGGAACGGATGGGTTTGGCCGGAAGCGAGAGCGAACAGAGTGAACTTAGCAGTAAAATAAGTCAACTGTTGCAGCTGGAATCTGCCCTGCTGTCTTCGGGGCGAACTCAGGACGAAATTGATGAAATTAAACGCAAGATTGGTGAAATACTGGGTGACAAGGGGCAACTGACTCAATTGGAGACCAAGGCGTGACGAGCAGCAAAGATAAAGAAGATAGTTTCATCAACCGGCTGGACAATCTTGAGGAGGCTGGCAAGCGCCGGGAGCAGTCCGGTCTGGAAGATCTTCTTGGCGAGGATGAATCAGGGCTTGATGTAGATCTGCCCGGGATGTCTGCAAGCGAAGATCCAGTCTTTATTGAGATTGAAGATGAAAAGGTAGCGGGAGATCCGCAGGAGTTTGAGGCAGAAGCTTCGCGGGGCTTGTCGTCGGATGATCCTGTAAGGATGTATCTTCGCGAAATAGGCAGAATTCAGTTGTTAACTGCCGATCAAGAGATTGATCTTGCCCGCAAAATTGAGCATGGTGGTGCTGAGGGGGCGATAGCCAAGCGTCGTCTTGTGCAAGCCAATCTGCGTCTGGTTGTCTCTATTGCCAAGAAGTACATAGGCAGAGGGATGCTTTTTCTTGATCTTATCCAAGAGGGCAATCTCGGGCTGATTAGAGCTGCTGAAAAGTTTGACTATGAGCGCGGGTATAAGTTTTCTACTTATGCCACCTGGTGGATTCGTCAAGCTATTACGCGTGCTATTGCCGACCAGGCCAGGACAATTCGTGTACCTGTCCATATGGTTGAAACTATAAACAAGCTCAAGAAGATTACACGTAAGCTGGCTCAGGACAAGGGGCGCAAGCCGACTGAAGAAGAGATAGCCGAGGCTATGGAAATATCGCTCATCAAGTTGCGCGAAATTATTAAAGTGGCACAGGAACCTATCTCCCTGGAAACTCCCATAGGCAAGGAGGAAGATAGTCGGCTGGGCGATTTTATTGAAGATCGTGATGCTGAAACACCAGCTTCATCAGTGACCCAGGAGCTGCTGCGTGAAGACATCATTGAAGTTATGGCCGGACTGTCTCCGCGAGAGCGTGACGTACTCAGGCTTCGTTTCGGGCTGGATGATGGCCGGCAGCGAACTTTAGAAGAAGTTGGACAGCTCTTTGGTGTCACACGTGAGCGTATCCGCCAGATTGAAGCAAAAGCGTTACGTAAACTAAGGCATCCCAACCGTAGCCGGCGCTTGCGTGAGTATATAGATTAGGCACGGGCTCCTGGAGACAGGGTTCTGTCAAGGCTAGTTTAGTGCAGGCATCTGACAGTGAGGGTCGTTTGACCTATTACTCATCTTTGTTGTCCAGGTTGTTATCAGGCAGCCACTCCAATACTTCCGGAGCTCGGCGAATATCCTCCAGAATTGTATAAAGTTCGCAGGCGCTGGCAGCAGGTACTGCAGAGGCAGGGATTCCGGAAACTGCCAGTGTAATGGCGCGCGAGCCGAGCTCCAGATGCACCTGATCGCCTACTTTAAGCTCCAGTGATGCTTTGGACGGACGATTATTGACGAAGACACGTCCCTGGTTGCATGCCATCTGGGCTACAATGCGCCTTTTAATCAGGCGCGAGGTTTTTAACCACTTATCCAGTCTCATTTCTTATTTGCTCCATCTGTAGACAGATTGGCTAACTGCTGGTCCCTGGTAGTTTCTGGCAGACTCTCAGCAGCAGAGCTTTCTTGAACTGGCTGTATCGCTTTTTGTAGCTGGTGGCTGCCTCTGTTATTTATCATCCAGAGAGACCAGACACCAGGAGCGATGATGCTCGAGAACTTTCATAGAACGAGTGATAAGAGGGTCCAAGTGCCCCTTGTTAAGGATGAGCAGGTGCGGAGGGCGGGCTGTACTCACGAATGTCTGCAGGTCACTAGCGTTATCTATAATAGGAACATGACGACGCAAGTAGTAAAAGATGGACGATTGGATGGGACCGGCAAGACCGACGCTGGCTCCCGATGATCTGACTGTTTCAATAATCTGGCGTAAACCCCGCTCATGGTGGCAGTAAAAAGCCTGCATTCCTAGCGGCACAAGGATGGCTGTTCCTAAAATTGAGCCGGCAATAAGAGTGCTCAGTGCTGCTACTGGCTTACGATTAAACAGAGCTATTGTATAGAGCACCGTGCAGCCTGCAAAGAGAGCACTACCAACCCAGAATGATGGAAGTAGCTGTGGTGCTAGCCTTAGGAGAGATGGAAGCATGATAAGAGCTGCAATGCTGATTACTGTTAAGGCCGGGCCTGTCCAGGTAAGTAGTTTGCCTTTGTTCAGGCGAAGCATGGTATCGCATAAGGTGCCCAGCAAGAGAGCAAGCGCCGGACATACAGGAAGAATGTAGGTTGGCAGTTTGCTGGGAATGAGTGACAGCAAGAGGAAGATTAGACCTGACCAGATAATTGCATATTTCAATAAAACAGAGCGTCTGGAAGCTCGGGCTGCTGGTCGCTGCCAGCAAAGGGGGAAAGCAGGTAGTGCCGCAAACAAGAAGAGTGACCATGTCCCTGTACCGCCGAAGAGATAAGGGATATAGAACCAGGGTGGAAAGTTGTGGTTGAGTGTTCCGGTAGCGCGTACAAAGTTCTGCCTGATAAAAAACTCCTGGGCAAAGGCGCCGTTGGTGGCCAGGCAAACTGCTATATACCATGGTGCTGCTACAGCTGCCGCCACGAGCAAACCTTCAAGTGGGCGTAACTGTTGCAAGGTGGCGAACTTCTCCCGCCATGGCGAACCGTCAGTTGCCAGGAAGCCAGCAACTATCAATCCAGTGAGAACTAAAGCCAGTGGTCCTTTGGCAAGTGCTGCCAGTCCGAGAGCTATATATGCAAGCAGGAAAAAAGACCGGGATGGGCGAATTATCAGCCCCAGAAAGCTCAATAGGGCAACAGATAGGCAGGTGGAAAACGGCATGTCTGTAAGGCTGAGATGCCCGACTATCAGAGGCAACGGGCTTGTGGCAAGAATAAGGGCAGCTAACAGTGCTGATCGTCGGCGCAGAAAGTTGCGGGACAATGTGTATGTTGCCAGTACAAGAGTAGTACCCAGCAACGCTGATGGTAGCCGTGCCGCAAACTCACTGACGCCGAAAGTCTTGTAAGAAAGGATGATGAGCCAGAAGGTCAAAGCCGGCTTCTCATACCAGGGGCAGTAATTGAGAATTGGCGTTATCCACTGGTGCTTTTCCAGCATCTCCCTGCCGGCCTCTGCGTAATAGGCTTCGCTTGGATCAATGAGTCCAAGAGCACCCAATCCTGGCAGGAATAGCATCAGTGCTATGGCAGCCAGAGTAATTAGTATGAACAGGTCGGTTTTGTTCCAGGCAAGCGGTTGCAGTGGTCTTGATGTCCTGCTGTCTTGCCTTAAGCAATTGTTTGTCTCCATCATTCTTTTGATGATCTCATGGTTGCACGGCTCGGCTTTTAAGATTATCGATAAATAAGAATAAGTGCTATTTCCTCTCGAAGCGTTGAGTCTGCAGGCTACTACTTGCAGGTTGTTCTCATTGTTCTTGGTAAACAGCTAGTAGTGCGTTTCCACAGTATCGATACAATCAGCCCCTTGTATCTACACAGGGACACCCGCACAGGGGCACCCGCACTGGGGCACCCGCACAGGGACACCCGCACAGGGGCACCCGCACAGGGACACCCGCACAGGGACACCCGCACTTGGGGAACCGTAGGGGCGGCTCGAGAGCCGCCCAGCGAGCGCGTCCCGACGCACCCCTACGGGTGTCGCGTTATTTAGGAAATGCACTACTAGTTAGAGCTATAAGATAGTAAAGTAAAAGCTGAAAAATGCAGCAGTTAACCAGGTGACCACAGGCAAAGTTATTTATGGTGGCTATTGACAATGCATCGCCACAGCCGGCAGCCGAAAGATCTGCTGTCAGCAAGGTTATGGCACTGGATACCTGCTGGTTGCTTGTTCAAACGGCCAGACCGAAGCAATGGACAAAGAATTTAATTGCTTATGCACCACTGCTTTTTTCGAGAAACATAGATCATCCGGCGTTGTTTCTCTATGCATCACTGTGTGTTGTTGCCTTTAGCTTTGTTTCCGGTAGCATTTATATTCTCAATGATCTTGTCGACATGGACGCAGATTGCCGCCATCCTGTAAAGTGTGAGCGTCCAATCGCTTCAGGACGGATAAGCCGACTTCAGGCAATTGTTTTTAGTATTTTGTTGTTAATAGCGGGGCTAGCAATTAGTTTCCTGGTGCGGCCCAGTTTGTGTCTGGTTACTGGCGCTTATTTAATTTCGTCACTGCTCTACTGTTGTGTGCTTAAACACAACGTTATTCTGGATGTTTTTGGCATTGCTGCTGGTTTTGTCTTGAGAGCAGTTGGCGGTGCTGTGGCGATCGGTGTTTCTTCTTCCGGTTGGTTTCTTGCCTGCACCTCATTAGGGGCGCTTTTCTTAGCTCTTGAAAAGCGCAGGCAGGAGATAAAATTGCTTGGTGGCGACTCTGCCAGTCACCGGAAAACTTTGAGCTGCTATTCACCACACTTGATTGATCGCATGGAAAGCATAGTGGTGCCCAGTCTTTTAACTTCTTATGCTTTTTATGGTTTCTTGTCATTTCACGGACAGTGGATGTTGTTAACAGTGCCTTTTGTTCTTTACGGCGTCATGCGCTATCAGTTTCTCTCAGTCCATTCAGGAACAACAGGGCAACCCGAAGATGTCTTATTAAAAGACAGGCCGATTCAGATCACTATAATCTGCTGGCTTATTACTTGTGCTCTGGTTGTCTATGGTCTTCCTGAGCGGATTGTGGTTTCTCTGGAATGTATGGACTCATACCGTATATTTAAGTAACTGCCGGTCTGCCTGAGCAGATCATGCATTGCAGGTAGGCTCCTGGGTTGACGGAGCGGCAAGAAGGACTCAGTCAGCAAGCCAGTGACGATAAGAGCTGTCAGGCATTGAGCGTGTAGACAAGCTGAGTGAGAGTTCTAACAAGTGACCTAGAAACTTCCCGGTGGTGGAAACTTTATAGCAACTGTGGTCCCTGATCCGCCAGGACCGTCATCCAGAGTAACATCTGCCTGGTGGGACTGGGCAATCTCGCGCACAATAGCTAGTCCCAGTCCGCTGCCCGATACACCGCTGCCGAGTACGCGATAAAAGCGTTCAAAGACTCGCTCGCGTTCCTCCTCGGGAATACCAGGTCCGTTATCGTCAACTCTCAGCTCAACTGCGCCATTAACCAGGACATTTACTGTCACCTTCCCGCCCGCCTGGGTGTAGCGCACTGCATTATCGATAAGATTGCTGGCCAGTTCTCTTAAGGCAAGCGTGTCGCCATGTACTGTAGCAGGTTTGTCAGAGCCGTCGAAGCCAAGATCAATCCCTCTCTTGAGCGCCTGCGGTACCAGATCTAAAGTTGCTTCGCGAGCGATGGAGTTGAGATCTAGCTCTTTTAGCTGAGTGGATCTGAATGCTCCTGGTTCTACAGTAGCCAGGGCAAGCAGCTGGTTGACCAGGTGTGTAGCTCGGTCTGCTCCGGCTTGCACCTGCTTGAGAGCGTCGCGCAGTTCATCAGGTTCCTTCTGTCTGAGAGCAAACTCAGTCTGAGTCTTGAGCCCGGCTAGCGGAGTTCTCAGTTGATGGGCAGCATTAGCAACAAAACGGTGTTGAGCGTCAATATCGTCTCTAATTCGATTGAGAAGATCATTGATTGCTGTCACAAGAGGGTGCACCTCCAGCGGTGCTCCATCCATCGACAACGGACTCAGATCCCAACGGGTGCGGCGTGCGACTCCTTCCTGTACCGATCTAAGTGGAGCCAGTCCTCTCTTAACACCGATGTAAACAGCAGCGGCAGCAAGGAAGATAAGAATCAACTGTGGTACTACAACCCAAATCGATATCTGGTTGGTCAGCTCCTGTCTGCCGCGAAGAGTTTCGGCAATTTGAATCAGGACACGCTGGTCTTTCTTGTGAGGTACCTTGACTGAGACAAGCGCTACTCGCACATCCTCATTGTCAATCTTGTCATAACGGAAGTCCGGCTCTGCATCAGTGCCATTTAAATCGTCTAGAGTTGGTGCTGGTATATTCGTATCACCGGCGCGGATTGTGCCGCTTGGACCTATTACTTGATAAAAGAACTTATCCTTCTGACTTTCCTTAAAGATAGCTTGGGCTTCAGGCGACAGTTCAACTCCAACACGATCCGGATCAAAGCGCAGCCTGGCTATTAATGTTCGTGCTGAATCAAGCAAGGCGTTGTCATAGGCGTCAGTGGCAAAGTTAATGGCCATGACATAAGTAAGAACTGCTCCTACAAGCCAGAGAGTAAGAATCGGTATCAGGAGCCAGGCTAATAGCTGGCTGCGTATAGAAGATGCCAGTCGTTTCATGCTTGTGTCTCTATCAGATAACCGAGCCCGCGAATGGCACGAATTGTCAGCCCTTCCGGCTCGAGCTTCTTGCGCAGGCGGTGCACATTAACCTCGATGGCGTTGTGGCTGACATCTTCGTCCCAGCCGTACATGTGCTCCAGGAGGTACTCTTTGCTCACCACCCGTCCTGCCCGTTTTAATAAGACCTCCAGCACTGCTATCTCTTTAGCTGATAATTCGAGCGGTTGACCATTAACTGTGACGCGCATACCAGTTGTGTCAAATTTAAGCGGACCTAAGACAAGTTCCATTGCGGCACCCACCTGGCTCCTTCTTAAAAGTGCTCTCACTCTGGCTTCCAGTTCGGGCAGGTCAAACGGCTTTGTCATGTAATCATCAGCACCGTAGTCAAGCCCGGCTACCCGATCATGAAGACTATCTCGGGCGGTGAGAATAAGCACAGGCAGGTGATCTCCTCTGGAGCGTAACCTTTGCAGAACCTGTAGTCCGTCTAATTTAGGCAACCCAAGATCGAGTATGAGTAAATCAAAAGTTGTTCCTGTCAGGGCAAGATCGGCGTCGAGCCCGCTGTCGACCCGGTCCACGGCATAGCCGCATTGACGGAGCACTTTGGATATACCGTCAGAGAGAACTTCGTCGTCTTCAGCCAGGAGGACTCGCATGAAAGTCTTGTTAATTCCCTCTGTAGTGTTAATCGAGATCCGGGTAGAACCCGGTCTGGTAAGGAGCATACGAAGTATACAAGGATAAGTAGCAGCGTGTCGGAAGTCAAGAGCGTTCTTGACAGAGGCTCTCCTTTGTAAGTTTCGTGCAAGCGAGCTTGGGTACTCTGTACCTGTGGATTTTTACAACTCGGTTGAGAGTAAGAGGCTAGACAGTCGTGACAACGGAATCAGCGCAGCAATCGGGCAGGAAGACAGAGCAGGCAGGCGCGGGTACGACTTGTTTGTCAGCATCGCGGGTAGACCTTGCCGAAGATGCTCTACTCGAGCTGGAAAACCGAGTTTGCTCACATGGCGATACAGTCCATTATGCCAAGCATCCTAAGATTTTTGACACATGCTCAGGAAGTTACCTGTATGACAGGCAGGCTACTCCTTATTTAGATTTACAGATGTGGTATTCAGCAGTTAACCTCGGCTATGGCAATAAGCGAGTTAATGATGCACTGAAGCTCCAGATAGACAAGCTTCCGCAGCTGGCATGCCAGTACCTGCACAAGGAAAAGATAGAGCTGGCAGCTTTGCTTGTTGATAGCATTGAGAAGACTTTTGGTCAGAAAGGTCGAGTCCACTTCAATGTAGGTGGTGCTCAAGCTGTTGAAGATGCTCTCAAGCTGGTGCGCAAATCTAAAGGCAAGAGCAAAATGCTGGCTTTTGAAGGTGGCTATCACGGGCGTACGCTAGGTGCATCCGCCATCACCTCTTCTTATCGCTACAGAGAATCATATGGTGAATTTGGCGATCGAGCTGAATTTGTGCCGTTCCCTTATTGCTTCCGCTGTCCTTACGGGCTAAAGAAAGAGAGCTGTAAGCTTTATTGTGCCCAACAGATTGAACGCAAGTTTGAGCATGAGTACACCGGCTGGTGGAACCCTAAGACTGGGAAGTCAGAATTTGGAGCTTTCTTCATTGAAGTAATTCAGGGTACTGGTGGCTACATCGGCATGCCTGAAGGCTATCTTGAATATCTTGCCAGGATTTTGGCTGAGCGCGGCATTTTGTTAGTTGATGACGAGATTCAAATGGGCTTTTTCCGTACCGGAACCCTCTGGGCTGCTGAGCAGTTTGGAGCCAAGCCTGACATTATGATTTTTGGCAAGGCTCTCACCAACGGTTTAAATCCACTCTCCTGCATCTGGGCTCGTGAAGAGCTTATTAGTCCGGAGAAGTTTGGTCCAGGTTCGACTCACTCGACCTTCTCATCCAATAGTCTGGGCACTGCTACCGGCTTAGAAGTCATGAAGATCTATGCCGAGGGAGACTATGGCAAGACAGTCAAAGAGAAAGGGAGTTATTTCCTCACTCTGCTCTCAGATTTACAGAGAAAGCATCCTGAGATAGGGGATGTTGGCGGATATGGACTGGCTCTGCGAATGGAGATGTGCCAGGCAGACGGTTATACTCCCAGTCGCGAACTGGCTGACAAGATGTTCCAGATTGGTCTGGATGGCGACCTTAGCCTCAACGATCGCAAGATTGGCTTGATTCTGGACATAGGAGGCTATTACAAGAATGTTGTCACACTTGCTCCTTCTTTAGAGATTACTTACGAAGAGATGGATCTTGCGCACGATCTACTTGATCTTGTTATCACCCGGGCTAAGAAAGGCTAAGTCATGAGTACCCGCGTTGAAGTTTATTGTGATTTTGATGGCACCGTCACTCGCGGCGATACAATCGATACTCTTCTGGAAGCTTTAGGCGATCCACAGTGGAGACAGATTGAAGAGCGGTGGGTGTCCGGTGAGATTGGTTCGCGAGAGTGCATGGCTCTTCAGGTGCCGCTTTTAAGAGGCGGATGGGCGGCAATCGAGAAGGTGCTAGCCAAAGTCAAAGTAGATCCGACATTCTCTGAATTTGCACAGTGGTGTCGGCAGAATGGAGTTCCGCTCAGGATTGTTTCTGACGGTATTGATCGAGTTATTCACTACCTCCTGAAACGCGAAGGTGTGCGGGTGGATTATGTCTGGGCTAACCATCTGATGGAAGCAAGCGACGGTAGTTTGTCACTCTCTTTTCCTTTCGGACCGACAACTGTCGGGTGTTCTGCAGGACTGTGCAAGTGTAAAGTGCTTGACTCAGGATCACGCAATACACTTAAGGTCGTGGTTGGAGATGGACGCTCCGATTTCTGCTGGTCTGCCGATGCCGATCTTGTTTTTGCTAAATCGAAACTGCTACAGCACCTGCGAGAGACAAATGTATCTTGCCTGCCGTTCGATAGCTTCAAAACTGTGCGTCTAAGTTTAGAAAAAGAGCTTGGAACTCTGGTTCATCCAGTGTTGCCGACAGTGCCAACAATTTCAGCAACTGCTTGATCGATAGCATGGTATTCGAATAATGAAAGTTGGCTCCAGGTCTCACATGGACTGTTGTTATTCTTGAGTTCCCGGCTGACTCAATCAAGCCAATTGATTAGGGTATTCTAACACTGTGGTGCAAGCGCCGCCAATACGCTTGGAAAGTTTGCCCTGTTTTGCATAGCAAACTATTTACTGTCCTTGCTTGTAAGGTTGTTGCCCTCCATAAAGAATGGCAAGAATGGCTGCATTGCGCAGGAGCAGCTGTCCCAGCCTGCGCGTGCGCGGATCTGCAGATTGTTCTCGAACTAATTGATGCAATGGCTTGACCTGGACAAGAGCAGAAACAAGGGAGAAATCAGAGGTAAATACTGTTGTCCCGCCTCCGAGGTCGTATGATCGCACGCTGCGATAGCCAATTGGCTTGCCGGGATTAACATCCGAAAAAACAGGATGTTGCGTGATGGTCAGCAGAATCTGTTGCCCGGGAACGGCCGTTATCTTGTGCTTGTTTGCGATGACAGTTATGTCGCCAGTGCGTGTGTCGGATAGGGCGTATACGCAAAGGCTGTTAGCTGTCCTCATGAGAAAAGCGGCAGCGCCACGAGCTATGTAGACATTGCCAAATTCGCTGTTAACGACTATGTCATGTCCTGGCGCCAGAACAATGTTGCCTGAGCGTAGTTTGAGAATGTCATTTTCTGCCTCGACAGCAGCTAGCCCGTTGCTGTTGAGCTGTGACACTGTGTCCGGCGAGAAAGCTGCAGGGATGATGTCATTATTGTCTGCTTCGACAGCAGCCTGCTCTTCGCTATTGAGCTGTGACACTATGTTCTGGTCGAAAGCCTTCGAGACGTAGATTGCACCACCTATACCCTCCGGGCTGGTGGGTACTGTCTCGTTGGGCAGCGGATTTACTGCCGGGCTTTCCTTGCGACCGAATGGGGTTAGATCAGTAGGCAGCTTCACCACGCTGTTGACATATGAATAATTTGTCTCAGGCAGAGTTATCTGATGGATTCCCTGGTTGCCTTCTGTGGAAATTGTGCTGATTTCCGTAGGCGGGGGTACGGGCGGAGGAGCTGTGGAGGTAGTAGTTATCGTAACCCCACTGCCGAGAATTATGCTGCCGGCTGAATTGCCGCTGAAAACAATGTCACAGCCGTTGCTTGCATTCACAGTGATCAGCCAGGCACTGGTGAGCCCCAGACCGAAGAAAACTGTTGGGGCATTCTGTGCCAGTTGCTGTACCTGAATGCCATTGATGAAAACATTGACGTTATTTGGAATGCTTCCCGGTACCGGCGATGGCGGGAAGGGTCCGGATAATAGCGCCACTCCGGTCAGCCCCTGGATGGTTCCGGCTGATGGAGTTCCCTGTCCGAAGAGCGACACCGACGGGGCGATGTTGATAATTCCGGACAGGTTATCATTCTCGATTGTGAGAGGACCTCCGCCGGCACTTACATTGCCGTTCACGACAATATCTCCGGTTGCCGTGTTTGTGTTTTGCAGTGTCACTGCGCCAGTCTGGGAGGAGACACCAGTATTGACTGTGATGCTGCCGTTAGTGGATAGCTGGAAGTTGCCGCCTGCAGCGATGGTATTGAGGGCAATGCTCGTACTTAAATTGCTTATGCTTGCAGATCCGGCAGTTGGAGATGTTCCGGACTGGGAGGTGAGAGTAAGGGAAGAGATATTTATGTTGGAGAGCACAGCGGTGCCGGTGCCCAGAGTCACCGACAGGGCTCCTGTTGTAATACTGCCGGAGCTGGAAGTTGCCGTAATGGACCCTGTGCCTGCTACAGAAATGTTGACTGACCCTGATAATGAGCTGGATGAGCTGGTTGAGAGGGATCCTGAGACTGTTATACCAGCAGGAGCGTTGAGCACAATACTACCGCCGGTGCCTGTTCCGCCTACATATATATTGAGGTTGCTGTCTGAGCCAACAGTAAGTAGGTTCCCTGCACCAGATTGTGTCAGATCCACTGTCCCGCCTGTGCCTGTGGTGCCTTGAGACTGCGCGCTCAGTAAGAGCGTTCCAACACTGGTGTTGATTAACGAGGCGTTCAAAATGATTGTGCCGCCAGAGGCACCAGTGGCTCCATTGTAAGCATCCGCATTGAGAGTACCGCCAACAACTGCGCTTAATGTTCCTGTTGGGGTTTCCAGGTCTATTGAGCCGCCGTTGGTGGCGAAAGCAGTAACATTAATACTGTCTGGATTGAAAATGATGCCGTCACTACCAAAGTTTTTCACTGTAACTGATCCACCAGCCGAACCGGTAGCCCAAAGATTTCCGACAACACAGTTGCCGCTGCAGCCGCCTGGGGGGGCAATGAGAAATGGCGTCTGGCTTGAAGTGTTGGCTATAAGTGAGATGGTGCCGCCTGTCCCCGGGCTGGTGCCGGTGCCGACATTGCTGCCGGAGACATTTAAATCGCCACCGATATACAGTTGTCCACCGCCGGAGGCAATGAGATAGATGCTGCCACCATTGCCGTTATTGGTGTAGGTCATGGGAGATGTTGCAGCCGAAGCGGCATTTACAGTGAGATTGGTAGGATTGGGCAGAGAAATGCCCCCGGACCCGAGATTCGTCAGCGAGATTGTGCCGCCGTTTACGCCATTGGCTGTGAGGTTTCCTGTGGTACCGTTAACTGGTTGTGTCGAGGAGCCAATTACAAACTGGTTTGAATTGTTGCTGACAATGGTGATGCTTCCGCCATTGCCGCCAGGACAATAGGCCGTAATTGTCAGAGCGTTGTCAAAAATGGTGTAAACAGACTGAATCTCCAGGCTTGTAGTGGTTACTGCACCTGGAGCCAGTGTAATGTTCTCAACTTCTGATACCGGAGCGCCCTGTGACGGTCCCTGGAGGGTGACAATCTCGCCTAAATAAAATGTTCCGCTTACGCTAGAAATTGTGAAAATAACATTGTTGAACGGTGGTAGACCGGGCGGCGATGGCCATGTGCTGCTGGCCGAGGCAATGGTGCTGTCCTGCCCCCCGCTAGCATCGAGATTGCCCAGGATGAGCACCGGTCCGTTTGGTGCTGCAAGCGTGATACTGCCGCCGGAACCGCCGGCATATCTGCTGTTTTGATTTACCTGTGGATTGGCTGCCTGTGCAGAAATGGTAAGTCCTGGTGTCGCGCCGCTATTGTCTATTTCTATACCGCTGGCATTGCTGTTTGTGATTGAAATTGTGCCTCCGTTCCAGCCGGTGGCGCTCAATTGATTTGTTGCGTTTATCAATAGCTGGGTGCTGCTGTTGCATGTAATGGTAATTGATCCGGCTAGCCCGGCAGCGTAAACGTTGAGTCCACTGGAGCCGGCAGTACCGCCATTAGCTGCCAGAGGACCGAGTATGGTTACCGGACCGTTTGGTGCTTGCAGTGAGATTACACCGCCGTTGCCTGCCTGTGCACCGCCAGAGGCGCCCTGGCTCGAATTCGGGGCCGTAACGGTCAGGCTGCCGGCGTCAATCTGGATGCCTCCCTGTACCCCTTGCTGGGTGCTTCCAGTGCCGAGGTTAACTATGGTGATAGTGCCGCCATCACCGTTAACTGATTGTCCGATCCCTCCATTAGCCGACAGGGCCAGCCCTTCCGTATTTGCTTGCACCCCATTAGTTGGTGTGCTGGTGGCCCCAACCTCAAACTGGGTTGGGCTGTTGCAGAAAATGGAGATTACTCCACCATTACCTGCCGCGGTCGGGCCAAAAGAAGGAGTTCCTATACCTGGAGGAATGGCCGACTCTCCAGAAACGTCAAGCGGCTGCGCAATTGACACGTTGCTGTTGCTGGAGGGAGCAGAGAGTGTGATCCGCCCGCCACTGCCTCCATTGACCAGCGAAGCTAAATTAATCGCAACGGTAGGATAAACTGCCACACTGAGCGCACCGGCACTGCTGCTGACGCTTATCCCACCACCGATGTTAGTCACTGAAATGAAGCCACCGGAGTACCCGTAGGCAGTGAGCCCGCCCATCACACCGTTTTGCGGCAGGCTGCTGGCGCCGATAGCAAAGGGGCTTGAGCTGTTGCAGGCTATGGCAATCTTGCCGCCGTTGCCGGACTGGTAGTAAGCAATAAGGCTTGGCAGTCCCGGCGTGGGAAACTGTCCGACGTTTTGCACTGTAATGTTGTTGCCCTGTATGCCTGTTATCCATGTATTTACACTGTAATACCCACCACTTAATGTGCCGACGAGAGCCACTGTCTCACCGAGGGTAAGTCCGGCAGCATCTGGTACTGTAATGGTCGTGCCGTTGATAGCAGTGGCTGCCTGATTGTAAGTGGCATCAGAACCGCCGCTCACATCGAGCGAACTGCCAATCTGTACAGAGCCGGCTGGAGCCGAAAGAATTATGGTGCCACCGTCTCCGCCGAAGGTGCCCAGAGTTATGTTGGCGCTGGCAGCCGTCACTGTCAGGCTGTTAGAAGCAATCTGAATATTGCCTGTAGCGTTGGCTATGGTTATTGATCCGCCGGAGCCGCTGTTGGTGGATACGACATTCCCGTTGTTGCCTGACGGATTAAAGTCAGTCGGAGTAAGGTTCCCGACAGCGGAGAGGCTGCCGTTGACACCATTTGTGATGACGGTCGAACCGACGACAAATGCAGTGGAGCTGCCGGGGCTCGGATTCGTGTCAATCTCTATGTAGCCGCCATTGCCACTACCCAGGTAGTTGCTAGCTGCTCCGCCACTGGCATCGAGCCCGCTGGATACCAGGACCGGGCCTCCCACTGCCGTGAGCACAATCAGTCCGCCGTTGCCGGCAGGGTAAGCCGAGCCGTTTGCATCTGCTGCTTGCACCTCGATACTGCCCTGCGCCAACGGGAAGTAAGTGTTGGAGCCGTTGGCGCCGACCGTGATGCCGCCTGAACCAAGATTTGTTACCTTGATGGTGCCACCGGAGCCTACTGCGGACTGATCGGAGGTTACAGCAAGGTTGCCGTTTGCGCTGAGAAGCCCGTTATTGTCCACACCGTTCGGGCTTGAAACAGAAGCAGCTCCAATATTGAATGCTGTGCTCGAGTTGACCAGAATCGTTATGGTGCCACCATTACCTCCGGGGTTACCCGTGCTGCCGTTATATGTGCTGGCTGCGCCGCTGGCATCAAGCGTGTTGGAGATATAGATGCAGCCGGAGGAGCATCCCGTACCTGTCGTTTGCGCGCTGAGCGTTATAATGGCGCCGCTGCCAGTGCTGGACTGTCCTGTGGTGCCGTTTGGCGGCAGGCTGTTGCTGCCTGGCTGCGGGTTAGCTGTGAGCGATGCCGGGTTGATGTTTATATTGCAGCCGGAAGTGATGGACACGTTGCCGCCGTTGCCGCCGGTGGTATCACCCTGGGCGGAAATTGTAAAATATCCGTTAGTCCCGTTATTGCCTACATAAATTGTGGCGGCTGAGCCAGTGCCGGTTGTGGTAATCGTTATGGTGCCACCGTTGCCGCCGGTGGCAGTATTGTTGCCAACCGAGCTGTTAAAGCCGGTGGTCCCGTTGGCGCTGATTGCCACGGGAGAGCCGGCAGTTATGTTGAACGATTGCGCTGTGAGCGATATGGTGCCGCCGCTTACACCGGCATTGGCGTTTGCCACTGCGTTAGAACTGATAGACGGTGAGCCGGCTGCGAAGGACATGCTGCCGCTCGCTGATAAAGTTATGGTGGAAGAAGGGATTGCCGTGTTGTAGGTCGCGATATACAATGCGTTGCTGCTGTTGCTGATATTGCCAACTTGAAGGTTGGCTCCGGCAGTAACTGTAATTGAAGTTGTTTCAGCCAGGATATTATTTGCACCCTGGGGAACAATAGTGGTTGAGCCGCCCTGAGCCGTGAGATTTCCAGTGCTGACGGACGAGGCTACCAGATTGGCGGCCGAAAATCCGCCGGATGTGCTGATGGCTGCCTCCCCGTTCTGACTTGGTGGAGGAATGATGATGTAGGAAAACGGGAGCCCGCCGGTAGGGGATGCTGTGGTTATGGTGATATTGCCGCTGCCGGCGTTGCTGCCTGTGGTGTTTATATCGCCCGTAGAAATGGAGAATGTTGAGCCTGTAACTGCTCCGGACAGGATTGTCACATTGCCATTAGGATTAGGAGCAGTAGAGGCCGTGCCTGTTCCGGTTGTCCCGCCTGTGGTCATGGCGCCGCTGGTTAATGATTCTGAAATAGTGCCTGTGGCAGGTGCGGCAGTGTTGCTGAAGGCGATGAGATGCACATTGCCGCCGGAGTAGCCGTTGGTGTCGGGGACGCTGCCGTTTGTGGTGAACGACGAGAGTCCTGATAGATTGATGTTGCCGCCGGTTGCCGAGGAGCCGGAAACAGTCAAAGTCAGGCTCACCGTCTCTTCCGGACCAGCTGCCAGTGTAAATGCGCTGGATGGCATAAGCAACTGCGCGCCGGACACCATAAACACATCCGCGCCAGCCATCTGGCTTGCTCCGGATGTGTTTATGGCGGAGCCGGATGTGCCTGTAATATTCGCACCGGCAAATATGGCGAGATTGCCCAGAAGCCCAATTGGTGCCGGCGGGGGTGGAACAGGCAAGCCCCCGTTGGTAGTCAACGCCCCAGCAATGCTTACGCTGCCGCCAGAGACGATTGTAATAGGAGAGGCGTTAGTTGTTAGATTGCCATTGAGAGTGATGGCAGCCGGTTGCAGCGTCCCGGCAGCAATCACCCCAAAGGGAGGACCCTGCACGGTGCCGTTGTTGACGGCAATCGGGGTCGCTATTACAGGAGTAGCAGCAATGAGGACAATCTGTCCTCCCATCCCGGCTCCGGCACTGCCGGTCGTGGACAGAGGATTGCTGTTGGCAGTGTTAATGGTGCCGGTGCTTATCGAATTGCCGCTTGTGGCACCGGCAATGATGAGCACGTTGCCGTTGAAATTGCCGGTGCTACCCCCGGCTGTATCAATGGTGGTGGTGCTTGCCAGATTCACTGTGCCTGAGCCGGTGCCGGTGCCATAAAAAGCTATCAATGTAACATTACCGCCGTTTCCGCCACCACTGTTGCCGCTGGCAGCAATAGATACGGCAGTGGTGCTGAAGTCAATCATGCCACCGCCAGACGATCCGCCGCTTATGGTCACAGTACTGCTGGTGTCGCCGTTGCCGCTGTTGGCGTTTGGTCCAGTGTCGCTGCCTGTAGAGGTATATTGCGCTCCAGCCATAATGAGCACATTTCCACCAGAACCGGCGCCGGTGGTGCTGAGCGAAGGAGTGGTGCCACTGCCGGCAGTGATGTTACCGCTGGCGATTATGGCCATGTCAGGACCATTAGTGGCGATGGAGCCATCGATTTCAATATTGCCGGTGTTGAACCAGGTAGGGTCACCGCCGAGGTTCATATTGCCCAGAGTCAGGATGTCAGAGTTTGTTTGAACGTGCGCGCTGCCGGCAGTAATATTCAAGAGCCCGGCTAGATTGTTGGCCGTGATTCTGACCGCGCCGGCTCCAGACCAGATATTTATACTTTTTGCAAGCACATCGCCATCGATCAGTTTGAAATCGTAAGTGCCGGCGAATGAGGCATCTCGTACGTTAACAGTACCGTTGGTTGCAAGAATCTTTCCACCGGAATTGTCTACCAGTATGTTGCCTGGTATAAGCGAAGCCAGATTGATATTCCCAGCTGATGCGGCTATTTGACCATGATTAACTAAACTTGTAGTCAGCAGATTAACGCTGCCGGCCCCAGCAATTGAAGGAGCCGTTCCCACGCTGCCTGCCGGCAAGGTGTTGACGATCGAATGACCGGCGGACAGCGTGAGATTGCCCCCGCTGAAAATCCGTCCTGCGTTGGAGATGGTGCCGCTGGCTGATAGGCTTAACGCAGTTGCGCTGCTGATCAATGCGCCTGTATTGTTTGAGATGTTGCTTGCCGTTATGCTTGCCGCAGTACTTGTGTATGCCTGGACTAAAAGAGTCCCGGAGTTAACAATGTTCCCGGTGATAATCGTTCTGGCCGCCCGGTCAACCGATGTCACACCTTGCGGAATGATCAGGTTGCTTAAGTGCTGGGCGATGCGAGGCGATATGCTAAACTGCCCGCCCACAGCATTGCCCTGTGCTCCCAGCTGAATCGTTTGCTGACCGGTCGCTAGGATCTGATAGACAGCTACTCTTTCTGCCGGCGTCAGCATGCTCTGGGCATTTACGGTGCGAGCCGTGGTACCGTAAAACATGGTGACACTGTTGTTGCCAAGTCTTGCCGGAGCAGTGACTGACTGTGTGGTTGAAGAGAGGTCCAGGTCTACCGGTTGTCTCGTCTGACCAGGCAGATGTGGCTGCCCGGTGCCGGAAGTATTATCTTTGGCAATGGACTTTGTTGCCGCAAGGCAGAGCAGGAGACTTAAAAAGAGTGAAAAAATTTGTTGTCGTCGAGCGTGCTGCCGCCGACAGGTAATGAAGTATTTTCTCAACAGGAAAGCTCCCTGACTTGACATGATGTTATATAGCTCCGTGACTAAAATCGGTCATTTCCAAGGTTTCTAATGAAATAGCTAAAAAGATCCTATTATTCCCTGGTCACTATTTGCAGCTTCCAGCCGGCGGGCTGAGTGGACCCATATAAGTAACAAGAAAAGTGCCGCCAAACTTCTGGACACCAGGATTGCCGGCCAGCCCAGCAGTCAGGGGGGAACGATTGAAACCACAACCGTTGTTCCAGGGAAGTCCGTTTTTTGCTCCACAGTACTGGCTGGCGTAATTGCCGTGTGGCGCCGTTGACCGGGTACCGCATTGTGGCTTGATGTCAGGAAATTCGTTGCACTGCGAGCAGCCGTAAGGGAAGACGCCCATGCGGGCCAGCCCGGTTTTCGGATCTACGCAGTTGTCGTCGCAACCTCCGCTGCCTGGTAATTGCACGTTAACCCATGAGTTTTGAAAAGTGACCGGGCTCTTGAAATAAAGGACTCCCCCTCCACCGACTCCGACATTGGTCGACCAGTAAGGACCGCCTGACGGTGGTATCAGTTGTCCGATAATGGTGCAGTTGGCTCCGGCCAGGCAGGTTATGTCGATAGATTCGTTGGTGGTGACACCAGCGGCTGGTTTGCCGTTGTTCGTGCCGGGAAGGTTGAGGGTGACCTCGCAGCCGGTAGATCCGTTTGGCAGGCGAATGGGAGGATTTGCTGGTTGATTGAACTTGGGTCCCGGAGTTGTGTTCGGGAAGTCAGTAGTGGTGCTGCCATAGTCCGCGCAGGAATCCCCCACCTGACCAAAACCAAACATTACTCCAGAGATGCAGTACGTCGGGGCATGAGTAGCCGGACTCAGTCCAGTGCTTACAATCTGTACCTGGTGCCCACGTTTTATTGTGAACCAGCCTTCCTGGGGCTTCTCGAATTGAACCAGCGGCGTAGGACCTGTGCCGGCGGTGAGATCATACGCCTGAAGCGCGTTGACTGAGTTTGTCGGACAGCCATCCTGCTGGTTAATCCCACCTGCTGACTGAATTACAGTCATGCACGCAACATCAGTATTTGACGCATTATAAAAGACAAGTTTGGTTGCCCAGGACGGTCCGACGACTGCTTGCCCGAATGCCATCGGGGGCAGTATCACACAAGTGAGCACGAAGGTTCCCAGAAGCAACAAGAGCTGTAAAGGCTTCATCGGATGGCATCTCCCATGACAAGGCTGCACAAAAAAACATTAGCCGAGGATAACACAAATATTGCTTATGACTGTTTGCCGGCATGACATTTCCGAAATCTAACTTGGGTACAGGTCTTGGATTCTGCGCGGGCTGATAAAATTCAGGTGCAACTGCGCCTGAATTTTGCAAACGAGAAACGATGCCTACCTTCAAGATACGGCTTCTGGTTTATGTCCTGGCAACCATGCTCGTGCCGGTGGCTCAATTTCCTGTGCTTGCGACAGCTGAGAGCGAAACCGGTTTTCAGGCGAGACAGGCAGCTTTACTTTTCAACGAAGGCAAACTCCAGCAGGCGGTTGACCTGGCACATGATGCCGTCAGGCAAAATCCCAGAGACTGGCTGTCGCATGCCGTGATGGCGTTTCTTTACTGGCAGCAGGGTGATGCTCCCGATGCGATGATTGAGGGGCAGAAAGCTGTAAGAGACGCTCCCGGTAGCGAAACAGCCCTCATCAATCTGGCTCACATGTACCAGGCATTGGAGAGTTATGAAAGAGCTATCGACCTTTATGACAAGACAAGAAAGATTTCGCCTGACAACTGGGTTCCCTGGCTGGGACTGGCCCGTTGTTTCATTAAGAGCGGGCAGAAAGATCGGGGGCTCGAGATACTGCAGGAAATGAACGCTCGCGAGAGAGACTCATATGACTGGTACTATCAACTGGGTGGAATCTATCTGACAATCGACAAGCCGGATTTTGCTGTTGCCCCTTTAACAAGGGCTGTTGCTGTGTCCAAGACTGCCGAACAGAAGGCAGCATGCACGCTTCAGCTATATCTGGCGCTTCTTCGCGCCAATCAAGTGGAGCGTGCCGGAGCGATGAAGGATGATGTGATCAGCCGCTATCATCCCGGCGAGAGCGAGTCTTATGTGAGGACGGCTTTCTTGCTGCTGCGCGCTCAGGAGCCGGCGAGCGGGAAAGAGCTCATGAGAGCCGCTGTGTCCAATCTCAAAGAACCTGCAGACAGCGACGGATTTTTCAGGCTTGGTAAAGTTTTCCAGGACAAAGCCAACCTTGTTTGTTCAGACACGCAGTCCGGAGGCTGGCTGCAAAATGCTGAGGAGTCCTTCCGGCAGGCTATTGAGTTAAATCCGTTGCAACCAGGCTATCATCTGGCTCTTGCTGGAGTACTGTCCCGGGAGGGCAGGATGCAGGATGTGAAAGAAGAGCTGGCGCAAGCCTGTGTGCAAGATCAATTCGATCCTCTCTCGCAATACCTGACAGCAACTGTCACCGCTCCTGTTGCTTCAAGCAAAGAGATCAATCGCTCTGGAACAGTTCAACCCACCAGCCGCCCGGGAGCTAGTCAAGTCAGGAGATCCATTCACTCTGGTGCTTGCCATTTGACTGCAGTCAATTTCGAAGTGGAAGGACTGACATGCGCCTGCCTGGTCTCCAGGATTTACACCACAATGTCCAGGATTCCGGGTGTGGCTTTCGTCAGTCTCAGCCGTATTAAGCCGTATCAGGGCATTCTTCTTGTGGATCAGTCGTCGCTTGCTGCTAAGGATGTCTTCTCCCTGTGCTCCCAAAATGCCTTCGGGACTGATGCAACGCTCAAGACTGCAATTAGCTTTAAGGTGAATGCGAAGCAGGCGGTCAATAGTGTGGAGCAAGCAGTAAGGATTGCTCAGGACGCGAAGTTTGGTTGTGTGCTCAAGTTTGAACGGCAGTTTGCTCCCATGGTTCCCGTATTGCCTACCACGCTGGTTGCCGACCGGGCACGCCCTGCTATCTAGTCCATGCCGGCACGCATAGTTCAGATTAGCAGGTGCTCTTATTGCCGTTATGCAAGAGCTCTGCCCGCTTACTGTCAATCTTGATCGTCGGGGTCCGGCTCCTGCTGGCTCTCATCATTTGCCGGTGGAATGTCTGGTGGTACCACATAAGTGATGGGAATGGTGTGCTTGGACTGGAAAGTAAATCTGTGTCCGGACTGGAAGAACTTTCGCAGGATGAACGGTCTCACCTCTACTTCAGTGACGACTGAAACAGTTCCGCTCACTGTACCACCCGGATTCACAACCTTGCCGGAAACTGGATCGAACTGCGGCACGGGTTGACTGGTAACATGCACTGTGGGGGGCAATATAAGATGACTGCTTGAGACCACTGCCTTGTTGCTGTGTGTTCCGGCATTATCAATGATTGTTTGAGCTCGTTGAGCTGGTTCGTCAGGGCTACCGCAGGCTGCTGCATGAGCAGCTTTCAGGCAGATGGCATCGTTGCTCTCAACCCCCCACATCAAGAGCGAGAGATCAACCAGCACCAGACAAGCAGCCAGTAGTGCCGCGATCCCGATTGTCAATTCTACAAGGGCTTGTCCCGATTCTCTTGTGTCGGTCAGAATGTTTTCGCACCTCCGTCATATTTGGACCCGGCAATAGCTCCATTGGTAGCTCCGGTCGATACAAGATTGACTCGTGTAGCAATTTCCTTCCGCGGACCTGCTGCGACCTTGAGCGAATAGAACACTTGCACTGCATTTGGAATTTGATTGATTGAATCGAGTGGAACTGCGTTAGAGCGGAAAACTGTTCCTGCTCGCAGGAATACATCAGGGTTGGTATTGCGCGCTGGTGAACATGTTCCCTTCACGTAGGCTGGAAGGGCTGAGATCTCAAATTGCAAATCACTGCCGGGTCCGGGAATCAAAGCATTGATGTTTCCTCTATAAAGGTTGGTTGATTGATCGATGTATCTGTGCTGGCGATCCCAGTCTGCCAGTTCCCTTATCGTTTCAAGATTTAGCACGTTCGATTCAACCGTGTCGATGCTGCCAACATCGACGCGGGTAATCTTCGGCTCACAAGTTTCCAGCCATGGCATTGTCAGAGTCAACCATTTGCCGTCTCCTGAATTGTAGCTGAGGGCAACTTCCTGGATTTCTCTTGAAATGAGATTGATCTGGTTCTTGCGCTCGCGTTCCAGAAGAAAGTGACCGGCACGTGCTTCTCCGAGCAGTTGCAGACACAGTGGGGTGAGGAAGTAAAAGTCGCTGTCGGAGCACTGTTTGAGTTCCTTGTGCGACAGGTAAATGAGCTCGCGCGAGCATTGCTCGAGCTCGTTAATCTGACCGACACGGTCACCTTTGTTGATGTGGCTGCACAGATCAAGTGCCAGCGTGTCGACTTCCTCCTGAGCTCGCCCGACTTGAAACATTAACGTATTGAATGTCAGTCCAGACATGGTCAGTGCCACAATCAATCCCAGCGTGAGGAGGACTACGCCCAGCATGTTTCCGCCAGAGTTGCGGCTTTTAATCATGCTAGAATCTCCCTTTGCGCCTGGCCGCTGCCATGGTTGGTGCCTTATCGGTTGAACTGACTGACGGCTATTGCAGTAGGAAGTTATGCAGCAACCCCATTTCTCCGTAGGATGCCCGACCAGGCGGGGTCAAACAGGCAGTCAGATAGCCGAATTCGGTGCTGCGCTGGTTGTCCTGGCAACGGTTATCATTATACCTTTGGTTGACCTTTTAATCGTGCCTGTTCGCTTGATGATGGTTCAGGACAAAGCGAACTTGTTGGCAAGAAGGCTGGCTTTGTGTGAGACGTTCAGCGCCTCCTGTGCGGACATGTTGTCGGTTCCGTCAATCAGCACGGACTTGAATGGTATCAACGGCGTCAGGGTCGAGTCGGCCGACATGTGCCTGCGCATTTCGCAAGTCGGGCCATGTTCTGAAGTCTTTACAGTTTATTGTCCGGGGCAGATACCGTCCGCCTGGTTGCCTGACGGTATTAACGCACCTTGCCTTTATTCTCTTGAGCTTCGAATCAAGATGCTGATTTCGCCGGCTTTTTTGTTGCGCCAGTGCGGGTATGCTTTTCCAGGACTGACCGCACCATTTCCGGTTGTAATCACTGCGTCGCATGAGTGGCAGAATCTCGGACGGGACCCGCTGACCGGGGAATATTTTCTAAACGAGTGATGAGATGATGAGATGGAGGACAGTTATTTTTGTGCTTCTGTTTGGCGCTTGCCTGCCGATGCTGTTGCAGGGTGGCGCCAGCGCGGAGTTCCGGGCCGACATGGAAGATGAGTATCTGGAGGCTCAATATGACTGGGGAGCGTTTATCGATACGCGCGATGTAGATCATTATTTGAACTACGAGGGCTCTTTGCTCCGGCCCCTTACCCGGGTTCGCATTTACTTCAGGGTGTTCCCTCGCGCGCAGCTTTCAGGGCGCAAGAAGAACCGGGCTCGCCTGTATGAGGAGCTCTGGTATCACAAAGGACAGCTTATCGGTCTGAGGCGATGCAGCGAGCTGAAGTCTAAAAAAAACAGGATCGGCATAGTGGTGGTGGGTAAGGACGCCGGAGGGTCTAAGCAAGCAATCGAGCTTACCAATGCAGTGCTGAGGCTTCTTCTGGACCTGCAGTTCCAGCAAATGGTTGCCGATGTAGTACTGGTGCCGTTGAAGAGCTTTGATCAAATTGTCGGGAATCTTGCCGCGTACAAGTTTGCCTGCGGACTGCCACCACAGCAGGGGATGCAGATGAGTATCCATTTTCGCTGTGATCCATCTGGAAGAGATGAATATTACTACTACGCGCACTGAGCTGAATCCAGATCAGTCTTTCCTCTAGCGTGCGGCTACACCTGAGACGGAGGCACCTTTTTGTTTGTTGAAAGTTAACTATTGCAAAATCAGGCGATGCTGCCTACAAGAATGAGAACTTTAGTTGAGGGTAGGTGGTGATTGCTGGCTTGAAGGAAGTCAATAGCTGAGAATTAGTGTGTGGTCCCGTACCGGGTGGAGTTGTGAGCGGTTTTGTCAGCTCAGCAATTGGAGCGTCAGCGCTATGGTTCGTCAAGGACTTTCTTGCGCGCCGGAGAGGCAGTCTAGTTGTGCTGCTAATTTTGCTCGCATGTGAAGTAGCATCAGCAACTGTCAAAGCTGCACCTTTTGAGCAGAGACAAGCTCTCTGTCTGGATTTAATCACAGTACGGCAGACCAACCAGGATACTGTTTCTGCCAAGCGCTACAAGACTGCTGGTGGCTATCAAGAAGTGATTGATCACCACCTCAGCCAGCAACTACTTGCTTTCTCAGAGCCCGCACAGGCAGATGAAGTGGCGTCACCAGTCATAAAGCTGCCTGCACCTAGCCAGGCATGCTCTCCGGCGGCTAAGAGTCAATCTGAGCCGGCACCGGCAGCCGATACTGGTTCCACTGCAGCTGGCGTGGCAAATAAAGTGCCGTTGATTAAGCTTTCGGCAGCTCTAAATGAGGGGTTGCTTAAGAGTCCACGCACTGCTGCTGCCCGAGCACTTCTGGGTATCTCCAAAGCTGGCTACTGGGCTGCCACAGCAACACCCAACCCGGCTTTCTTTCGTGATGAAGGTGCTATTGCTGAGCAGGTTCGTCGAGTTGGATTTGGACTTACTTACGACCCGCCCTGGAAGATTGTTTTTAGACTGTTGGCTGCAAAAGCACAAACTGTCGAGACTAAGAGCGAAATAATCAACGCGCTCTGGTTGTTTCGTGCCGATGTGCGCAGAGCCTATACAGAAGTTGTGGTGGCAGAAGCCACTTACCGCACGCTCTCGGAGATTGTTGAGCTGACGCGCAAGTTGCGGCAGGTAACACAAAGAAGATTTGTTGCTGGCGATGTTCCTCAACTAGACGTTTTGAAAGCACGTCTTGCTATGTCACAAAGCGAGATTGAGCAGCAGCAAGGTTTGACCAGAGTGTTGCGTGCCAAGCAGCAGCTCAATGTCATGCTTGGGCGTGATGTTGAAGGAGAGATTGCAGTCTACAGCCTGCCTGGATTTTTTCAGTTGAAAGCTCTCAAGAGTGAGTTTCTTCCTGATTTTACAGAGCAATTGCCCGTGCTCAAGGAGTACATTAATACAGCACTGATTAGCCGACCAGAACTGAAGGTGATTAAGAATCAGATTAAACTAGCTCAAGCGCAGTTGCGCACCAGCTATGGTGAGGTTGTGCCTGATCCGAATATTGTGGTTGGTGATTCGGTAAATAATAATGCACCTACAGGACCTAAACTGAGAGGGATTTTTGTCACTGTTAACTGCCAGCTGCCTTTATACAACTTTCAGCAAGGTGATATCTTCAAGTTAAAAGCTGTTATTAAGCAGTCTCAACTAGAATACCTGGCCAGGAAAAATACTGTCGTCGGAGAGGTGTCTAACGCTTATCAAAACCTGGTTGTGTCCAGGAATAAGATCAAGACTTATCAGGAACATGTGCTTGCCGACTCAGATGAAGTTGCCAGATTGGCCAGGCGCAGTTATGAAGTGGGGGCAGCAGACATCACGGCAACCCTGCAAGCGCAACAGGCAAACATTCAGATTCGTAATCAGTATCTTGAGTCGGTCATGCAATACCAGCAAGCATATACCGATCTTGAGCAAGCAGTAGGAGAACCATTGGAGTAAGTTGGTGTGCAGCTATGAGAAGCCCTATCATGAGAGTTCTATTTGAATTAGTTGCGACAGTTGTGTCATCTGCTACCGGTGCTGTGCGCTGGTGCAATAGATGGAGTTCTTGTCTTCGAGCGTCTTCCCAGGCTAACTGCATATTGTCGTTAGCTGCAGCAGAGTGTCGAGAAGCGCCTGCAGGCTGCTTGCATTCCACCAATGCACCACTTATTTTGTTGGAGAGATTTGGAACGTTTGTTGCTGCGGCGATGATGGTTGTGTGTGTAAGCAGCTGCCAACTGGCCCGGGCAGCTACTGTTGAATTTGCTGTTGATGTGACCGGTAAGACAGGAACAGTGCGTGGTAAGGTGCCGCTAGAGAAGTTGGCTGGCGTCGACATTCCGCGCGGTCGAGTCTCTTTTAAAGAAGGCATTGCAACTGTCACTACAATTCCGGAGTGGCAATTTGACCGGCAAGAGGTGTTGTCTGGACCTGTCCTGAAAGTCGAAGGTGCTGTAGTTGCAGGAAAGGCGGACATTCATGGGCTTGTATATTTTTTGAACGGAGATTGGCTACACTATCTGAGTCCAGCCAGTCCGAGGGAGACTATTGTTACTGGAAGTGGTGAACTGTCAGGGCACGTTGCTGGCATAGCAGGCAACACGGTTGAATTTGTCGAGAACAATGGGCAACGCAGCCAGATTGCTGTCTCATCAATTACAACAATTTATTCTCCTAGAGCGTTCACATTCAATATGCTGGCACCGGCTCCTGCTGTTGTCTCTGCTCAACAGTTTCAGTCTGAAGTCTACAATATACGTATGAGACCAACGTCTAGAGTTTTCCAGATGACAGCTTTGAAATCGGAGCTGTGTCGTGCCGGTGATGGTGATCTCAGTGGGAGGCAACTGATGGCAATTGGTGTAACGATAAGTGCTATTCAGTTAGGGCAAATGCTTCCTGCGCTTATCTATCCGCTGACGTCGCCACATCTATCGCGTCAAGCCAACAGGCTGATCTATGACACGGTAGCCAGCCCGATTAATGTGTCGCCGCGTGTATCTGTCCCAGCACAACTGGTGCCGCCGCCGCAGTTTCGCTAAAAATAGTGTCAGGAAGTATCTTGTATGTGCCTGGGAGCACGGCGTTCCGCCCATACAGTTAGCCGTTGGGATCGGAACTTCCTTTCTGACAACCTGCCCGGTTTCGGAAATGCACCACCGGTGGGGCTTTCCAATTTTCGATTTAGTGTCTACGTAGACAACGGTTAATGTGAACATTTGCCAACTGGTGATGGTTCTAGCGATTTAAGCCG
>CAILLX010000043.1 GCA_903835185.1 uncultured bacterium
AAACCCCACCAGTTGATGCTTGCAAGCAAAAAAAGGCCAAAAAGTGCAAAAAGCGACCAGAAGAGGTCGCTTTTTGCACTTGCTAAGATGGGGGTGGTCAGGGCATGTCACAAAAGATCAACGACGCCCTGGACATCCCCTGGGGTTCCGCATGCTGGGATTCCGGCTGTCATCAATCGAGTCTCCTGTTTCCTAAAGGTAGCTTGTCAATCTATAAGTCGTCCCGCCTCATCCACATTAGCATTCCTGAACAGCTCATGTTCGCCTCTTGTGATCGCTACTGCTATCACTCGAAGGAGGGATGTACATCATGAGGCACGCTTGGCAAAGGAGCAATACATTTCTTAAGCAAAAACCGTTCAAAAAAATATTAATTACTTTCTCACGCCATTGGCAATGATTGACTGGTGCAGCCAGATAGCCAAATGATAATGTTTTGACATCTATTGCACTGCAAAATGGCAACTTGCTTTTAGCAGATTTCGCATCGTGTATGTTGCAAATTCTTTACACGTTTCCCGAGTTGAGAGATGTGCATTATTGCAGCAGACACATCATGACCAGACGTGATAACAACCGCGCGCATATCATATTTTTCCGTCCTAAGGGATGAAGTATATATCCACAAGATATGGAAGCACAAACCGAAACATAACTTGCCTGAGATGCAGAAGATAGAAAAGATTTCTCAAAAAAGCTGTCACAAGAGATAATGCAGGCAAGTCCCGCAACTAAACAAAAAATATAAAAGTGGGTTCAATCATGCTAAGTAGTCCAAATAGCGATCACAACTCCAATAAGAGGCAACTGCTCAGGAGAGCACTGTATTTACAGGGAGGCAGTATCGCCTGGAACATCATCGAGGGTATCTTGGCTATTGCAGCAGGTTGCGGAGCACGGTCTGTTGTGCTCATAGGCTTTGGAGTCGACTCATTGATAGAGACGGCCAGTGCAGGCATTGTCGGACATCGCCTTTGGGAAGAGTTTATTGGCAAAGTAGATAAAAATGTAGAAGGGCTGGAGAAGAGAGCTGCCAAAGTGTCCGGAGCTCTATTGCTTCTTCTGGCAGTATATATAACGATAGATTCAATCCTGCAGCTTACAGGTGTAATCCAGAAAGCAGAAGGGAGTGTTCTGGGTATTGCAGTAGCTGGCATAGCGCTTATGCTGATGCCAGCTCTGGCACAAGCCAAACTTAAAATTGCAGAGCGCATAGGCAGCAAAGCTCTGAAGGTTGATGCTATGGAATCGGTTTGTTGCGCCTGGCTGTCCTTGGCTACATTATTAGGTTTAATACTAAACGCTACTTTGTCCTGGTGGTGGGCAGATCCTGTAGCTGGTCTGGTAATTGTACCGCTACTTGTGCGCGAAGCGCTGGAAGGACTCACGAGCAAAGAATGTTGCTGCAGTTGCAGTAAAGTTGCTGATACACCAGCAAATCTCTAGAATTGCCAGGCATCAGTTAACCTTCAGCCTGTAGCCAACACCTGGCTCTGTAATAAGATATTGCGGCTGAGCAGGATCTTCTTCAAGTTTGCGCCGCAAGGCACCCATGTAGACCCTAAGGTAGTGGCCTTCTTTTGCATAACCCGGTCCCCAGACGTTGCGAAGCAAAGACTGTTGAGTAACCAGCCCACCGGCATTCTTTATGAGCTCTTGCAACAACTTATACTCAATAGGAGTGAGGTGAACCTCCACATCGTCCACAAAAACCAGGTGCTTTGAGATATCAACACGCAACTTACCTGCAGTAAAGATAGTCTCATAACAACTATCTGACCGAGCAGCACAGTTTCGCAAAGCAACTCTCATTCTCGCCAGTAGCTCCTGCACACCAAAAGGCTTAGTGAGATAATCATCTGCCCCCATATCCAGTGCTGCAACCTTGTCTGTCTCTTGTCCCCGACAGGAGAGAACTATAATTGGCACAGCAGACCACTCACGAATTCGCTGAGCTACTTCAGTACCATCAATGTCTGGCAACCCGAGATCAAGAATGATGAGATCAGGTTTTTCCGAGGCTGCCATGGCAATCCCAAGCTCTCCTTCTGCTGCCTCAAGAGGCAGATAGCCGTGCTCTGCCAGAGAAACACGAAGGAAACGCCTGATCTCAGGCTCATCTTCAACTATCAGTATTTTTTGTTGTGTCTGTGTCATTGACTATCCACCTGCCTCAGGCTCCAGTTCCAGATCTACTCGTGGAGCTTCCCGCTTGATAGGAAGAGTAATGAGGAAGTTGACTCCAGTGCTGCTCATATTCTCAGCAAAAATCTGCCCTCCATGCGCCTGGACTATAGCCTTACATATTGCAAGTCCTAGTCCCACACCACAGCCGCTCAAAGTCTGCCTGCCGCGATAGAACTTCTCAAAGACTCTCACCTCATCTCCAAGCGGTAGTTGAGAGCCCGAATTAAAAACTTCAACTGAGAACAAGCTGCTTGTAGCATATGCTGTAATACGAATTTCATTGCCAGGATCAGAGTACTTGGCTGCATTGTCGAGCAGGTTAATAAACAGCTGCTCAATCAATGTTGGATCAATTTCAATGAGCGGAAGATCGCCAGGAAGTTTAGTGACAATACGATGCTTATTCAGTCGTTTTTCCACCCTGCTTATAGCTGCACCAACAACCTCCTCAAGGCTGTACCAGTCTGTTTTCAAATTGATGATTCCAGCTTGCAGTCTAGTCATATCAAGAAGGTTGCTTAAGAAGCGATTCAATCTCTCGGCTTCATCATAAATTGATTGAATCAGCTCTTTGGCTATTTCTCTGTTCATAGAATCAAAACTAGCAAGCAGGCTGCTGGCAGCACCAGTAATTGAAGAAAGAGGCGTGCGCAGATCATGAGAGACAGAACTGAGGAGAGCACTTCTCAAACGCTCTTGTTCAACCCGTAAATTAGCTGCTTCTGTTGCCTGCCATAAAATGGCACGCTCAAGAGCTACTGCAGTATGGTTGGCAAATGCCAGCAAGAGATTCATCTGCGGCGGATCAAGATTAATTGCCTCGCTGCTGAGAAGTCCAAGCACACCGACTGCCTGTTGCGATGCGAGAAGCGGCAGGAAGAGTTCTGAGCAACTACCAGTTCCACTATGAGAGCGCCTAACAGCCTGCTTTAGATTAAAACATTCCTGTGCAGCTGCCACCATGTCAGCCTCCAGTGCCTGTTGCCCACTGGCAAGAGCAATCTTATCCCCTTCTCCATTAGGCAACCAGATAGCGGACTGGCAGTGAAACACCTCTCCAGCACGCCTACTTGCCAGACAAACAAGCTCATCGATAGCCGTAGTCGAAAGAAGATCACGGCTCAAAAAATACTGAACCTCAGCTAGTCGTGCCTGCTCCTGAGCAAGCACAGCTCTGGCCCGTGTACGCGCAGGTAGTTCACTTATCAGGAGAGCGACTATAAGCAATGCACCAAGGCTGAAAAAGTAGCGACTATCTGAAGGAGCAAAAGCAAAGTATGGGGGAACGAAAAAATAGTCGAAGGAGGCAACACCTATGATGGAAGCAAAAATAGCCGCACCTCTACTCATGGTGGTGGCACAATAAACAACACAGAGGAGGTAAAGCATAATCAAATTGGCAGTTGCATCTTGCCATTGAACGAGAAAACCAACTGCTGTAACTGTAGCAACAAGCAAGAATGCGGCTATATATTCCAACCAGTTAATTTTCAATTCTCTCCTTACCCAATTTCGCAGTGAAAGATCTTCAAATAATAGCTTACTCTCCGCGACCAGCTGAAAGCTGATCGCGGAGAGTTGGCCCATCACCCAATACAAACCCTTTTTCACTTATTCTTTGTTTAAATAACCTCCATTCAAGACCCTGCGGACCGTCCCCGGAGTGCGACGATGCTCCGGAGACGCTCCCGCTAGGCGGCGCAGGTCAGCTGCCTGTTTCGCATGCGCCTAAGAGTTGATAAAGCATGCCAGCTTATATAAGGATTCTGATCATAGACAAGCACTTCAAGCAAGTGTCGTTCAACCGGTGCACGCAGCACTAATCTCAGCTCCACACTATTAAGATCCAGCACGCTCATGGTTCATTCCTTCCCTTAAGCTGTTCGCCTCAAGTGACATTGCTATCTAACCTCAATGAGGCGTAAAAGAGACGCAAAGATTTGCAGTGGTAGCGTAAAGAAAACGTCAAAACCAGCTTGTAATCATCCAGCTGCCGCGTCTCGGACACGGGCAACAGGCAGACGTTAGTGAAGCCGCCCCCCCTTGAGATCATTGGAGGCTATGTGCCGATAATCTGTACCACTATCTCTCCCTGGCGCCCCCTGGTATCAAAATCTAGAAGAACTATTTGTTGCCAGGTGTCGAGTACCAAAGCTCTCTTGATAAATGGAATTGTCAAACCCTAATATCTCTCAAGATATGATTCAATTTAGTCAATGTCGTCTTTCAATGCTAACCTAACAGGACGTCGCGTGGAGAATAAGAATGAGAAATCTACTGTTTAGACCGAGTCGGCCAATGATCTCCTTAGGACTTTCCTTGCTGGCGCTGTCAAGTGTCAGTACTAGTCAAGTTCTTATACCAGCCGGTGCGCAAAACCAGGAAGCAAAAAATCAGGCACCACAGCCGGCAGCATCGTCAGACATCCAGAAGCTCCGTGATGAGATTCAGTTGAAGGCAATGGAAGAAGTCTCAGACAAGATAAGCCTTGTGTCCAGCGACTTGTATGCTGAGGCTAGCAAGGGCAATCCTGCAGCTTCCGAGCTCAGTCATCCACACAAGCAAGCAGCCAAACTTCTACCAGGTGGCGTGACCGCTGCTTCTGACATCTCCTGGTCAAGCAATCCCCAGCCAAGCCGAACCTGGTTGAACGTCTTTGCTTCTGAATTGGATAATTGGTTCCCTCTATTTACTGAAGAGATGTCCACGGTTCTTATTCCAGCAGACAAGCAAGCTGCCGTTGGAGACAAGTGGGACAAGATCCAGTCAGATCTGCAAGACGCGCAACAACAGCACGCGCAGTTGACGACGCTCCTTAGTGCTGATCCTTTTGACAGTGCAACTACAGCTGGTGCAGCCCGATCCTTGTATTTAAGAATGGAGGCTATGAAACAGCTGATCAGCAATATTTATGAGGTTATCAGCGAAACCAATACAAGGATAGACAGTGTGCCGTCCACCTGGACTAAAGTAGGTGCACCAGAGGCACAGAGCACAACTACTGATCCTGTCAGTCACTCTGGTGTCACAGCTACTCAGCTACAAGGCGTGTCCAACAAATCGACTGCCGGATTGAGCGATCTGCATGAGTCCACTGTAAAAATGGCCCGCACGTCACGTGAGTTAATTGGTGAGCTGGAGCGCTGGAATCTACTCTGGGGACAACCACCTGCAGATACAAGCAACTCAGGTATGCTGTGGGGTGGCGGACTGAGCAAAGAAGAGGTGCTCAGCCAGTACAGGAATCTTCCTCTTACAGTATTTACGTCACCTAACTATGTGAAGTTCTTCTCTTACCGCTTGCCACCACGCAAGAAATATCTGCTCATCTATACAAGACAGCTGGGACAACAGATAAACATACTGGCCAGAGCGCTCAATGAAATTGACCTGCCGGATGATTCAAAAGCATCTTGGTCCCCTGCCTGGGTGGAGATTCAAGACTTATCCAAAGATATGGCATCGCGCTACATCAACCTCTTGAATCTGATCGAGAATACCTCAGACGATCGTTTAAAAATGAATATCCGTGCCGACCAGCTTACATTTGGAGAGCCTATGGCTGCTGTCTATCAGGATGTGGATAAGATTGCTACTCTGCTCAAGCAGCTCAATCAATCTTTGAAACAGCCAGGCAAACCGTCAGAAAAAGCTACATAGGAGCTACAATCCCCAACGAGTACTGCCAGCTTACTGAAACGGGACGAACATCTGCTGGATGGCAAAAAATTTGCTGCTACGTAATTCCCCCCTGGCAGCCAGATCAGTTATGACTTAAACTTACCTGAAAGATATAACTGGGAAACCCATACGCCCGAATGTCTACTTCTGACAGTACCAAACGCCTACCGCCTGCCTTCGACGACGTTCGCGCCAGATTGGCGACAGACAAAAGTGGTGACGAGCCTAATGCCTTAGAAGAGCTAGCTCGTTCAGCCGCATATACTGCCATTCAATCTCCTGTGAATGGAGTCGTTCAGCTGTGTGACAAGCTGGTTGGGACTAAGCTACTCCCCAAAGTCCAGTTAATCGACCGTCCAGCTGACGCAACAATTCATTCATTAAACTGGTATGCACAGCAAACCGGCTCAGCTCTCGGGATGATGCCCTGGATGATAGCATTGCACAGCCGGTTTGGCGGTGCTGCCAGCAGGGTGGCAACTGCCGGAACATTGACAGTAAGGCAAGGAATTGCTCTTGAATTACGCACCTCAGCGCTTACAGGACTGACTTACGGCGGCTTCTTAACCCCCACAGATGGGCGGGAGAAAGATCTTTTTCAGCATCTTGGTGCTCGCATTGCAAATGCCGGCAGCAGTGCTGCCACTTTTGCTACTCTCACCGGAACCAACCAGTGGCTAAGAAGCAATGGGCTCAAAAACGAGCTGGTTGCCGGGTTGATCTCCGGAGCTCCGGCCGGCGCAGTTGCTGCCCACACACATTCATTTCTTTCAGGCGAAGGCTTTGCAAAAGGTAGTGACTTGTGGGGATCAGTCTATAGTTTCTCAGTCATCGGCGGCATTTTCGGAGCTGGCAGTCTACGCTTAGGCAAAGCTCATAAGGGTCTTACTGACAAGGGAGATCATCCGATTAATCCGATACCCGAGGCAGCTACTTCTGAGGTGAAGATCAAGGTGCTCATGGATCTGTCACACGACAATGCACCAATAGCTAGAAAGTGGTTGCACAGAATTGATAAGCAGTTTGGTTCTCATTCGACTATCAGCCATAAAACTCGTGAGGCCATTATAAGCAAGGTAGACCGGCGCTCTGTTCACGATAATCAGGACTGGTTCGATGTCGAACATGTTCATGACGCATTTAGATTCAGGACCGTATTAAACGACCTGAAAGATTTGCCAGCACTAGTCACAATGCTTAAGGAAAGCCAGTTTACAGTGATTGATCCCGAACCAGAGCTGCTGACACGACCAACTACGCGCGGCTGGCGCATGGCTTCTTTCATTTTACGAGCACCAAATGGACAACTGGTCGAATATCAAGTTATACCCAGAGAAGTGTATGACCTGAGCCTCAACGAGCACAACGAATACAAGAGTTATAGAGACATTAACGTGGAAACAGCGGCTCCAGAAGAGCTAGAAGCCCGCCGGAAAGCCTATGCAAATGCACGCAAAGGTTATTTTGCTGCCTGGGACAAATACTTGGATCGGACAGGACAGACAAATCATGATGTTGAAGCAATAGTCAGGTCAGCAAAAGGAACGCTTAAAGAAAGAAGTTCTGTATGGTTTTAAGACATATCCTGGCAGCAAGATCAGCGCAAGGAGAGATATTTCTCTTTGACGAAACAGATAATTTTGTAGCTTCATTTAAGAATGGCGCCTGGTGTGCAAAGCAGCTCTTCCGATTTTCCGAACTGGATGACAATTTTAGACCAATTGAGGAAGACAGCGAGATCTTGCAGCTCATTAATGAGGCTCGCAGAGCGTTGAGCAACAGCGTTTAGCAATTCAGCTCCAACAATTGCTCATGTGGATGACAATTTAGTGACTGCTGCTGCCTGGACAGGACATCCTGCCTGGATGCGCAACTTTCTCCAGCTCTTAGGCACCAGGATAGTGGTGTGAACCAATTAACTGATGAACAATTGCAGGATGCCAGGCAATGCCTTGTAGCTTAGCGGCTTACTAAAATACGTTGCCTGTGTGAGATTCCAGCTCCTCCAGGCACGAGTGTATTGCTATAAGTAACTGGTGTGGCAGGTTTACTAGGATGCACAGGTGGAACCGCTGAGCTGCCTGGAGCACCAAAAGCAGCTGGTCCTGTGGTTGTAGCATCTGTTGAAATTGGCGCAAAGCCAGGTGGCAGTGCAACTGGTAAATACGCACCTGACTGGCTGGCTGGCTGACTGACTGGCTGACTGGCTTCTCGAGACTCACGACGGGCAGCAGAACTAGCTCCTATTACAACAGCATCTCTCATCTTAAAAGTGTCATATGTCTTGCCTGTCGGATCATCATTATGGCGCAACCAGTAGATAAGCGAGGACCAGAAAAACAAACCGCCCAAAGCTATACCTGCCAGCAAGAGCGGCCTTAAATCCATGTTGAGGAGCTTATGGCGAAAAGTCTCAGGCGCAAGTGAGCTTTCCCACTCATTTATCTGCTCCTTCTCGTCTACATGTTCATTGCCTGCCGGTTTTTTCGAACATGCCCAGGACGGCAGATTTGAGCTGGGGAAAAGTGAAACAAATACTCCCTGGAGCAAGCAGCCTAAATAAGAAGCATTAATAACCTGTCCGCCCAAACCGAGTCCCAGATGATGACCATGTGTTCCGTGGTGACCATGATGCCCGCCGAAGAATCCGCCATGACTCATCTCTTGTCCTGCCCTACATGCATATCTAATCTAACTGTAACTCTATAATTCTACAGCTGACCACTAACAAGTATACGTATTAAGTGGGAGTTTCACCACATGTTGCTCGCACTTCGACAATTTCAAACAGCCATTAGTTTACAGATGACGATTCTGCTCAGGTTCTCTCATTGTTCAAGGCAGCGTTGCGCAATATGCACGGCTAATCACAACTTTTTCATTCACTAACTGGTGCAGGCTGGGCAGACTCGTCTACACTTTATATTCTGACCGGTGCAACTGCCAGGGTAACAACAGTGGATCACACAAGAAAGCTTTCACAATCCGAGCTACTGCGCTACAGCCGCCATCTAGTCCTTCCTGGCTGGGGAGAAGAAATTCAGGGCAGGTTGAAGCGCAGTAGAATGCTAGTTGTCGGTGCAGGAGGGCTGGGTTCGCCAGCTTTGCTTTACCTGGCAGCTGCCGGCGTGGGAACTATTGCCGTTGCTGATTATGATGCAGTGGACATCTCAAATCTACAAAGACAGATCTTATACTCGGCTGCACAGGTTGGCACAGCCAAAGTAACTGTGGTGGCACAACGTCTGTCTGACCTAAACGACACTGTCCAGATTGTTCCATTAGCTCAAAAGGTAAGTCAGGAGAACGTCAGCAACATTGTCTCATCCTACGATCTTGTTATAGACGGAACAGATAATATAGATACACGCTATCTGTTAAATGATGCCTGTGTGCGCTGGCAGAAGCCGTTTATCTATGGGGCTGTTTTCCGCTTTGAAGGGTTGACAACAGTATTGGCATGCGCAGGCGGACCTTGTTTCAACTGTCTCTATCCAGATGTTCCTCCACCCGGCACAATTCCAGACCCTGCTACAACAGGAGTATTTGGACCAGTAGCTGGAACAATAGGCACAATTCAAGCAACAGAGGCAATCAAACTTGTAATTGGGCAAGAGTGTTCACTGGTAGGCAAGCTGTTAGTTTATGATGCATTACACATGCAGTTCGAGTTGCTCACTCTCAAACCTAATGCAGCGTGTCCAACCTGTGCTGCCGGGCAGCAACAGGGCAGGCAGAGCTGACAATAGCACAGTCCCAAAGCAGAGATAGAGGAGGTATCTGCTGACTCCTCATGGCAGCCCCGGCGCCTCAGGTGAAAATTCACAGCAAAAATGTGTATTAACTGGTCGAAGCAGATATCATTTGAGCTTCAGTTTGTAGATTAAGAAGGTTCCAGAATACAAAACTTCCCTTCCGGTTAAGAGTCCCAGGTTAAACAGTGCTTTCAACTCCTACTGAACTTCAAGCTATCCTTCAGTTGGCACCAGAATGGGCGCCTGTAGCAACCAGTGCAGCAGAAGAAGGAGGTCTTAATATATTTGCTTTTTGCAACCGTCTTGGCGCTAAAGCACTTTATCTGAAGGCAGCGGCGCTTGAAGAGAAGCGCGCCACCTTTTTGTCTCTGTTGCGTGATGCTTACTTGAGAGATCATTTAAGCAAGATGCTGCAGTCTAACCAGAACCTCCGCCGGTTCTGGTCGCAACGCCGTCTTTCTGCAGAAGAACAGCGCTTGCACATAATCTCTTTCACAGAAGAGCTGACTCAAAAAATGGAAGCAGTGCTAATAAAGCACCTTAATCAGAGAAGCGATGACGGCTTCAAAGTGCTGCTGCCCGCTTATCTGCAGAGGGCGGTACAAAACGCAGCAGTGGATTACATCAGACAGGAATGGAGCTGGGAAAAGCACACACTCCAGGATATGCATCTGGATCCCGACCAGGAAGACCCCAGACAAAATGTTGCTGACGATGCCGGACATGCTCCTGAAAACCTTGCTCTCTCAAAAGAACAGGTCACTCACTTAAACCAGCTGCGCCGCGAGTTGAGCGCCATGATCACTGACACCTCATATCCTCAAGAGGCGCTTACTGTAATTGACTGCCTTTTTGGACTGGGACTCACAGGCGAGTCTGCCTTTGGTGAAGAGATGACTATGCGCGAATGTTGCGACAAGCTCAATATTTTTGGAGAGACCCAGGCAAGACGTATAGCTCGCTGCCAGGTGTTTCTTGACAAAGGTCTGGAACTGGTGCGGCAAAGGCTGAGAGAAAAGTTGCCCTCTATAGTAGATGCCTGGCAGGGCGAGTTGAATGTTAATTGTGCTTCCAGGCGGGAGCTGACTCAGCAGATTGAGCTGACTGAAGGTGAGATTGAACGTTTAATTAAGAACCGTCAATTCAGCTGCTTGCAAGAGCTGGTCACTTTTGATGTGCTGAAGCCTAAACGTCTTGCCGAGATAGCCGAAAAGGGAGCTGTGGCAGCATTTGTACCGGTTGACTTAAACTCTGCCACAGTTAGAGATCTTATGGACATTCTCTCCTTGCCAAAGCCAACTGCCAAGCGGCTTGCATCCGAGCGACCGTTTTTGCATCTCAACGAGTTAGTAGCTCGTGGACTGATAAGCGAGGGCACACTGGAGCAGCTCGTCGCGCGGGGAGCACTTGTAAGGAGACGGGTTGCTGACAGAAAGCGGCTCGACCTTAATCGAGTCGACATTAGCGAGCTGACTGCCGCCGGACTGGCGGAGCCACAAGCTAAACGAATAGCCAGAGGCAGACCTTTTCTCACCTGGGTAGATCTGGAGGAGTTTCTCTGCTGTGATCAGTCCACCTTGAGCGTACTGCGGCAAAAATTCTGTTTAGGTCTCACACCGGCCTAATTAATGCGCAACCCGCGTCATAAAGAGAAGCAGGGCAAATAAAGGCCAAAAGGTGAGGAAGGACAATGGTGAGCCAGATAGAGATTGCAGCTGAACTGGTAAGGCTCTCTCAAGGGCGAGTAAAAAAGACAGGCACCAAGCTCACCAATGAGCTGTCCAGGATGATCCTGGAAGAAGAAGTAACAAGACTAGATCCTGAAGATGGCTTTTTGCTCGAGCCGGATCAAAGCTGGAGCTGCTCCGACGCATTAGTTGCTGCAACAGGAGTTAACGACCTTGTAGTAAACGGTTTACATGTAGATGTTCGACCGCTCGATTGTGACCGCACTGTAGCAATAAGCAGGGCTCTGGTTGGCACTAGCTATCTCAGCCACGGCACGCTTGTTGTTGAGCTCACAGGAGCACATTCAGGACGATTGCTCGGTTATATTCCAGCTCCTGCCTGGATTGCTGCCGATCGCCACAGTGGAGATTCTTCTTGGGTGTCAGTCCTTGCCTCTGAGATCCAGCCGCTAGATTTAGCCCAGCTTCTCAGGCGCATAGCTTTAGAGCAGAGTGTAATTAAGCCACGGGCTGCTGCGGTACCAGAGTTGACTGAACTTGTTAAGTTTGTCTCCAGCCGCTCACAAATAAGCCTGTCCAGGCAACGCCAGATTGTCGAGTCGGCTCTCGCCAATGCTAAGGTTGTTAAGCAGCTGGAAAGATGTGTTGACCTCTGGTCGAGTGGCACAATGACACGCATTGTCCAGTCTGCAGCAGTCTGGAACTGCCGTGTCGAAAATTTGACAAACAAGATTATGTCCAGATTCAAGTCGCTAAGCAGGGACGAGGTTAGAGGGCTGATTTTGCAAACTGGCGAAAAGTGGGGTGGACAAACAGAATCTCCCTTTTTCCGCAAAGGGCTCCTTACTGCACTTGGTCAAGAGTCTGTACAGAAGAGATTTCAGACTGCTGATGTATCCAAACTTACGACAGCCATAGAGCGAATACTTTCGGGCCGCCCAGTGTCCGATGCAATTGGCGATCTTGTCAAGAGCGACTTGGCTCTGGAACTGGCTGTCGCTATTAAGAATAATCGCCAGAAAATAAGCAATTTCATGTGGGCAAGCGCTGAAGAGATCGGGTTGGCGTTCCGGCAGCTGGCTTTACAACCGTCCTATTCTACGCACAGCACCACAGAGGAAGCAGGTGTTGAGTCAGTCAATGAAGCTCTAGCTATTCTGCACGCCTGCGATATAGGCGCAGAGCTTAAGGAGGCTGAGGGAGAGTTTGAATAGCTGCGTTTGTGCAAGAGTCCTGTATGCACAAGCACCATGCCTGCATAGCGCTGCAGCTTCATATTGCAGAGCCTGGAGAACGCTCGCCGGCTGAAAAGTTTGATCTCTCTGCAAGATGCCTCGCAATAACAAAAGTTGCTCTGTCACTGCTTTTTTATATTATGATCCTCCAATGAGCAAACATCTTTCCAACAAAGCACAACCATGCCCTGCCTGTGGAGCAATTAATGAATCTGACCTTGCCTTCTGCATTACCTGTGGAAAGCAACTGGTTAATTCTTGTAGTGCAGCTCCAGTTCCAGCTGCTAAGGCAGAACAGGTATGCCCGTCGTGTGGAACGGCAGACGAACTGAGTCATACATATTGTGTTCATTGCGGTGCTGTGATGCCTCAACCAGTCCAGCCGTCTTGCACAGCTAGCAGGAGCAAGAGTATGCCTTTGCTCACCTGGGCTGCTATTTCAATTGGGGTAGTCACCGGAGTGATGCTGTCCTGGTTCGGCTATCAATCCGGTCTTTTCAATGGGAGCGCCACAACCGGCTGGCCAAAACGAGGATTAGTAATTTTTGTCACTCATCCTGAGACTGTGGTTAATATTCAGGAGCGCACCGGAAAGAACTTCACTGTAGGTCGAACCAGCAAAAATGGTAGCTTGAGCATACCTGACCTGCCAGCTGGCTTGTACCGCTTGACTTTATCAGCACCAGGGAGAATTCCAGTTGTAAAGGATGTTGAGCTTGATCCTGAACAAGCAGTCGTTCTCGGCTTTCCGCAACGCATCAATCTGCCTGCCGAATATTAAACGCGCAGGCTGTAACTACGGCGAGGCGCTTACTGTCAGGAATGTTGCTCTCGCTATACTTAGTCTTTGATCTAAGCTATATTTGCTAATGCTGTTGCAATAGAGAACCGTTGCTAATGTCTCTCAACCAACCTGGTCCTGCCGGCCAACTAACTGTGTGCCCGAAATGTCGGCGTGCAGCTCCACGTTCGGCTCGGTTTTGCGGACACTGTGGCACCGCCCTTGGTAGCACTGGTGCACTGGCAGTGTCCAGTAGCAACGCAAGCCCATCACTGGCTGGCAAAGTCTGCCCCAGCTGCCAGGCTGCATACCCGCCCTACGCTTTGTACTGCCCAATTGACTCGGCTAAACTTATACTTGCCAACCAGGCAAACCTGACTACTGCTGACGCCACCAGTCTTACCAATTCCGGCTGTGATCTTTCTGCCAGCATTCTTTCTGCGTCACCCAGCAAACTTACTGGCGAAATTATTGCCGATAAGTACCGATTAGAGTCAGTGCTGGGTGAAGGTGGCATGGCTGTTGTCTATAGGGCCACTCAGCTCAACATAGACAGGACTGTTGTTTTAAAAGTTATGCAGTGGCAGCTGCGCGGCAACGAACGAGCTATCAAGCGCTTCGAGCAGGAAGCTAAGTTTACAGCCAAAGTCAACCATCCTAATGTTGTCTCTGTCTTTGACGTCGGCTTTTTACATGGCGGTCAACCGTATCTGGTTATGGAATACATTAACGGCGAGTCATTACGTGATCGCCTTGAGCGTGAGGGTATGCTGTCGCTGTCTACTGCAGCAGTAATCCTGACGCAGGTGTGCCATGGACTTCAGGAAGCTCACAAAGTCGGCCTTATCCACAGAGACCTGAAGCCTGAAAATATCCTTCTGCAACAAAATTCAGATCGCCCTGACTGGATAAAAATTGTTGATTTTGGTATTGCCCATCTGGTTGAAGGTTATCAGCACCTGACCAGAACCGGCAACATAACAGGCACGATCGCTTATATGGCACCAGAGCAGCTGCGCAATGTTCCTGTCGATACCAGGGCTGATCTTTATGGACTGGGAATTCTCCTGTTTGAAGCGCTGACAGGATTGATCCCTTTTGATGGCGACAGTACTGAATCAATCCTGCTTAAACAATTGATGGAGCCCGCGCCGCCACCATCGCAGTGGCGCCCTGAGATCTCACCAGGATCTTTATTGGACAAAATCGTGCTAAAGGCCCTCGAGAAAGATCCTGAGAAGCGGTATCAAACTGCTACTGAAATGCGTCTGGATCTTGAGCGTTTCAAGCAGCAGCTAGACTTGCGCCGCACCCACCAGTAGCAGTAATGCCATCACAACCTAGATAAATCAATGCCAGTTAAGCCTGCTCCAACTATTAAGATACCGGCGCCAGTGTTGCAAATGTGCAAGGCAATACTCAGCTCCGACCTGTTTGCGGCAATCTTGCTTATCTCCATCAATCTTTTTTGTTTCGGCACTCTTCTGGGGTGCTTTTTTCTTGCGGATGACTTTCTGCACATCACTTTCATTTATCAAGGCTTGAGCCAGCACCCAGAACAGCTTCTTTTCAAGCTTAATGAACCATGGCAAGATCCCTCCATTCACCTCTTCGTGCGCCCTTCGGTAGAGTTCAGCTGGCTTGTCGATTATCTGCTCTGGAAAGCCAATCCTTTTGGTTATCACTTAACAAATTTGGCTTTGCAGATTCTCTCGAGTTTTTGCATCTTCGGAATTACAAGGAGACTTCTTGACAGAGCAGCTCCTCATCAGTCCCATATTGCCGCCTTGTTGAGCGCGGCTATCTTTGCTACTTACCCGCTACATTGTGAAGTGGTGGCATGGACAATTGCTAGAACTGACAGCCTGTGCGGCGCTTTCTATCTCCTGGCGTTGTGGTTGTTTATAAAGCACGACCAGGACAACAGTCGCCCAGCTCAGTGGCTTAGCCTCACCTGTTTTGCCATCTCTTTATTATCCAAGGAGATGGCAGCTTCACTGCCGGTGGTGTTGATGTTTTATGTAATCTTGATTAACAGAACCCCAGACCTAAACCTTATAGAAAATATCAAAAACGTCGCCCGCAGAACGCTCTGGTACTGGTTAGTCTTTGCAAGCTACCTGGCTTGTAGAACAATGCTTTTAGGCACGCCGGTAGGCGGCTATGTTGCATCACTTGGTGCCAACTTTAATGCAACCTTGTTGCAACGTAGCCATTTAGAGTCTTTCTGGAGACTTTTATATCCATGCAACATTACAGTCATCCCGCTGCATGGGCGACTTTCGCAAGCGCTACACACTTTATATGTGCTCGTTGGTGTCACACTTGCCTTTCGCTCACTCAAACAACCATATCCCCCCTGGCTTGTGAGAACATTGACATTTGTCGTCCTTTTTTTTCTTGCCAGTATTGCACCAGGATTGCAGGCATGGCTTATCTCACCTGAACTTGCTGGCAGCCGTTATAGCTATCTTCCCTCCGCGCCATTGTGCATCTTTCTAACTTTGTTTGTGTTCCCATTTGAAGTAACTACGTCAGATCAAGCCTTGTTCTGGCGACTTATGTACCAGTTCAGGTTGGGGCTCCTGGTAGCTTTTGTCTGTCTATTTGCCATGATTTCAATCAGAAACAACGATGCCTGGTTGCTGGCAGATAAGACAATTCGAGCTCTACAGAAAGAGATCATGGCAACAGCACCAAAATTACCTGCAAGAACAAGGCTAGTAATCCTCAACTTGCCATCGAAGATCAAAGGTGCGCACCAGTTTTACAATTTCACAATGCTTAAGCAGTTGGTGATGCCACCGCTGGTCAGCAAAGACTATTCGCCAGAGCTTGGCTCTTGCGAACCTCGATTTTATGGTAATCCGGATCTCTTGAACCTTACTAGACTTGCTGAGATGGAGCAGTCAGGGCGCTATTCTTTTTATTTCTGGAATCTTGCCACTCTGCACCTTGTGAAAGCTAGTCTCAAGCCAGCAGATACTTCAAGCGACAGTGGTGGGGCAGCTACTGCAAATCTGGTGCACGAAGAAGTTATTCAGCACGGCGCCAGCAGCTATAAAAGATTAACCTACACAATTCAGCAGCCATCTAGCGCTCCCAGGTTCCACTTTCTTGCAGTCACAGCAGTAATGCCCAAGGTCAGCTGGATTGATGAGGCTCTAAACGGACAAGCTAATCTGCTGGTGAGCTGGATTCCTGAGCACACAGAGCTGTTCGGTCCGGAAGTACTGCTCAGGCAGCCACTCTATGCTGATGGCAAAGCCCATACTTGTCATGTTCCGGTTGGAGAACGTAAACGCTGGACGTTCACCGACAAAATCTCCCAGCTCTACCTTGATATTCCAGCGGCGTATAGTCATGCTCGCATCCTGTGCGTGCGGTTAGAGAACGGCTGCCGGCTGGTTCCCACACTGTCTCTTGACAGAACCAAATGTCTTGATCGAGCCGATGGAATGCACACTGCCTACAATCGTTTCTTCGCCATCAACTACGACGCATCACATATCCCCTATGCAGCTGGTGTCACAGTGGAACTTTCCAAGTGCTACAATCAGTTTGTTCACTTTGCCAACACCTACCATGAATGGAAGCTTTCTGACCACGAGCTTGCCCGCTTTCAACTAAGATCGCTAGCCTCCACATTAAAGCTGCCTGCGCAATTGCTACCGAGCCCTGGCTGGTATGAGGTGCGCTTGGCAGCGGTCAACTCTTCCGGGCAGGTGGTTGGGCTCACAAGTGATCCATTATTACTAGAAGAATCGAGCGAGAAGTGACAATTCGTCAAGAGGAATGCTTATACGGTTGGCAAAAACAATTATTTGTAAACCTGACTGTTTCACCTCCGCTGCTTGGGCTATACTGAATTGAACGATAATAATGTAGGATGGTGCACTGTTCGGAGCACAGGAAGGTCTCATAATGTCAAGCAGAAGGTTGAATCAACTCGGCAAAGTGTCGACTACAGTAATGCTGGTGGTTGCTTTTGGTTTTATCCTGCTTGCCAACACCTACGTCAACTGTCCAGTCTCGGGGCAAGAGTACGGTCCACCACCGCCACCGCCACCACCACCGCCACCACCTCCTCCGCCACCTCCTCCGCCTCCTGTGATCCACATCATACCGCCGGCACCGCCGTTAGGCGGCACGCCACCAGTGGTAGTCCCAACCGACGTAACCAGTGCTAATCTCACAGGATCCCTGTCTATCACCTCTCTCGGAGGAGGTGGTGGGCTGGGTGTCACAGCGTTAAGGTCTTTTACAACCGACGCAACAGGACCAATTGACGGACTTTACTACCGGAGCCATGCCGACACACAATATACTCACCCGAATAATTTTGAAATTGTTCTGACATCAGGAGAGGTTTTTGTCTCGGTACGGCACCCTTCTCACAACCTGGTTGTGACTACACCGTTCGGCACAGTATCCGGACTTGCCAATTGTGATGCAATAGTTTCATACAACAACGGTGTATTGCATGTTTTCAACCTCAATGTCGGCAGCGGTGCTATCCAGGTAAAACTTGACAAAGGGCACCTCGCTGGACCTGCCGATCCAATTCTTGAGCTCGCACCAGGCTTTGAGCTGGTTGCTGCTGATCACAAGCTGGTACGCAGCGACATACGTCCGTCCGACGGAGTGGGACGCAAGAACACACATCTACTTGAAAACGGTTATGTTGCTACTAGCATATATTCGGCTGAGTCTCTCCTTAATTCCAGTGAGATGATAGCCGGGATGGCTCAGCAAGCTGCCGGGACTAAAGAGCAACGGATTGTAAGCGATCTCTCCAAGATGGCGGCAGTGTTGAATTATGTCAACGGCTCAGGTGGTTACGAGGTGACAAGCAAAGTTCCATCAGGCAGCTCCGGAAGCAAACTTTAGTCATACCTGAAAGCGATCTACCCGAAAACTACCTGCCTTCAGGTTAGTATGAATGTCTGGTAGATAAATAGGATGTCATATGACTAACCGCTATGCTTGCTGCGTCCTCGCAATCACCCTCTTTGTAGTGATGCAATGTCATCCTGGTGCCCTCGGCAGTGCGCTAGCAGCTACTGGGCACGATAATGTGCAACACCTTATGAAGAGCTGCCAGGCAGCTGCCGCAAAAGGTGACAAGCCTGCAGAAGCTGATGCACTATACAATTTGGCCAGCAGCTACTTTGATGAGCATGATCTTGCACAAGCAGAGTCGTATATGCGCAGGTCACTAGAAGTGGAGAGCGAGCTCAAGCGGCCACAGTCGCAGCTTCAGACACATGTTGCTCTTGCCGGCATTCTGGTGGCACTGCGGCGCAACGATGAAGCATTGGCTGAGTACCAGAAAGCGTTGAACCTGTCCAGAGAGAACAACTTAGGCGCTCAGGCAGCTTCTATTATCAATAACATGGGTGCGCTGTCCCTGGTCTCCCACCACTGGGAACAGTCAGAGCAGCTTTTTGAACAAGCACGCGCCCAGGCTGCCGCCGAAGGCAATGTCAGCACTCAATCTGGCGCACTGGTCAATCTGGCAGTAGTGTCCAGGGCACGCCACAAGCTGGATGATGCTGACAAGCAGCTGACTGCAGCTGTTTCTCTCCTGGCTGACGGAGGCGACGAGCGGGCGCTCTCGTCAGCTTACGCAGAGCTCGGACACAACCAGTCTGATTTAGGACGGACAGAGGAAGCTATTGCCAGTTATAAGAAAGCTTTACAGATACAGAAGGGGCAACTTGATGACAGTGCAGCAGCAAAGTCTCTTCTTTCGCTGGGACAGCTGTACCTGACCCAGAATAAATTTGCAGACGCTGAAGCTTGCTTTCACGAAGCAGATCAACTTTCTCAAGCAGATCGCAGCCAGACGTTTTTTATCGATCTGCTGGTTGGACTCGGTGGTGCCAAAGCAGGGTCTGGACATTTTGCTGAGGCTGAAAAGATCCACCAGCAGGCTCTGCAAGTTGCACAAGCAGCAGCAGACCGTATCAAAGAACGCACCGTTTTATCAGAGCTTGGCTATGATTACCTTTCAGCTGGTTCGCCAGAGGCTGCACTAACTAAATATGTAGCTGCATACAACCTGTTGTGTCAACAGGAGCCCGATAATATACGTCAAAAAGGGATTTTGCTTACAGACATAGCTATGTCATGCAAGGCTGTCGGACAACTGCCAGCAGCTATTGCCAACTATGAAGTAGCAGTTGATTACTTCAATCAAGCCGGGGATTTGGCTAGCAAGGCGATGGCACTCAATAGTCTCGCTGTTGCTTATCTGGACAATGGCATGCTCACAGAGTTTGATCAAACCTACAACCAGTCAAAGACTCTGTTTGCTTCGCTCAATAACAAACGCGGAGAGGCTATCCTCGATTACAATCTGGCTCAGTATCGCCTGGTGCAAGGGCATCCTGCTGATGCAGTGCCACTTTACCAGACGGCCATGGAGAAGATTAACGGGACCGCCGATTCTAAGTTGAAAGGGCAGGCTCTGCGTGGGCTGGGGCTGGCCTATCTGTACCTGGGAAGATCGGGCAAAGCACTTGAGTGCTACAAGCAGGCTCAACAGCTGGCTGAGCAATCAGGAGACATAGAAGCGCGGTGGGATTGTGCTCTTGGATTGGGCAAGGCATATAAGGCGCTCGGGCAACTCGGCGAAGCAATTGATTACTTGCGCCAAGCTGCCGAATTGGTAGAAAAGGAGCGCAGCCAGCTCTCCCGCGATACTTTTAAAACATACAACCTTGATCTGCGGCAAGATTGTTTTACTAGCCTTGTCGATGCACTTGTCTGCCTGCAGAAAGATGCAGAAGCGCTGGCAGTTGCAGAAAAAGGTCGCTCTCGAGCGTTCTTAGATCTTCTAGAAGGACACCGCTCAAGGCGCCCTAACGACGAGTACACTGCCGGGACCGCAGCATCCACCATCAATATTTCATCTGCTCGTATCGCTGAGCCTGGTAGTCGAGGAGTTGAGGTGATACCGCGGGCTTCATCATTTGTCGAAGCCTCAACGATAAGCCAAATTAATGCCCAACCACCAACGATCGAAGAGATCAAAGAGCTGGTCGTCAAAAGCAGATCGACAGCCGTCGAATACTACGTACTGCCCGATAAGGTTTTGATCTGGATCATTCATCCTGATGGAAAAATCGAGATGCCACCCCCAATTGTCATCTCCAAGCGGATGCTGACTGAACAGATTGTTGCCGCCTACAAAGCTATAATAGCCCGTTCTAATGTCCCATCTGAGGTGAGGCAGGTCAATGAGACCAGGCAGAGAAAACTCCGGGAGCTGTACACTCTCCTGGTAGAGCCGGTGTTATCTTATCTCCCGACTGATCCAGACGCCTTAGTGACAATTGTTCCGCACGGACCGTTGTTTTCTGTTCCTTTTGCAGCGCTCATAAATGTCAAAGGCCGTTTCATGGTCGAAGACCATACTCTGGCATATATACCAGCTCTAGGTGCGCTCAAAGCAACTCAAAAGCTCGAGGAAGAAGCTAAGACAAGCCGTGATCAACTTCTGGCCTTCGGCAATCCAATTACTAAACAGATCTCCTTCCTTGGTGCACTGCCTTACTCCGAAAAGGAGGTTCGCCATGTAGCAGACCTCTTCGCAGCTGGCCAATCTACCGTCAAAGTGGGTGGAGATGCTACCAAAGCAGCTTTCATCAAGCTTGCGCCAGCATCGACAATTATTCATCTTGCCACTCACGGACTGGTAAATGAAGAGCAGCCGATGGACTCAGCTCTGGTACTGGCACCAGCCGGAGCCGATGACGGACTGCTCACAGTTAAGGATATTCTACGCTTGCCACCGCTCAAAAGCCGTCTCATTGTCCTGTCTGCCTGTCAGACTGCTCGCGGCAAGATTACAGGTGATGGCGTCGTCGGTCTCTCACGCTCATTTATTATTGCTGGCACGCCATCTATTCTGGTGAGCCAGTGGAATGTTGACGACGTAATTACTGAGTTTCAGATGGTTGCCTTTTACAAATCCTTTCTTGCCCAGGGTAGTAAAGCCAGGGCCTTGCGGGAGGCGCAATTGAAGACAATCACTTTGTTGGAGAAACCAGATCCAGACAGCTCCCCATCCCGGAGTTCAGCGCCGCAGCTGCGTGCCAGCCCACGCTACTGGGCTGCATTTCAACTCATTGGCGAAGATCGCTAAAACAGACCGCTCACAACAGTTCAATTGATGGGACATTAACACCTACTAAGGCCAAAACGGACTAAAAAGATCATACTGTGCGGTTATTACGTCCTGCACCGCCGGTAGGGTCATGAAAGATAAAGTCACTGCTGTATCTCATGAAGGAGTTTCCTTTTCCGCAACCAACGAGGATTTCAATGCAAAAGGCTGTGTCCCATTTGAAGAAAGAAGACCCAGTTCTTTCAGCAATCATCCAGAAAGTGGGTCCATTCAAAATGCAATTTGCCGAGCCTGGATTCCACAGCTTAGCCGAAGCAATCGTATATCAACAGCTTCATGGCAAAGCAGCTGCAACCATATTCAGCCGCTTTGTGGCGGCAGCAGGTGATCCGTTAACACCAGACCGTATTCTGAAACTATCTGTTGATAAAATGCGTTCAGTCGGTTTGTCTATGCAAAAAACATCATACTTGCGTGACATGGCTGAGCGCACCAAAAGTGGTCAAGTCGATTTTGCCATCGTGTCCAATCTCTCCGATGAGGAAGTAGTTGAACATTTGACTCAGGTTAAAGGTGTGGGAGAGTGGACAGCACAGATGTTCCTCATGTTCAACTTGCGTCGGCATAACGTTTTGCCCACCACCGATTTTGGCATTCGTACTGCAATCAAGCAGCATTACAAACTGCGCGAATTACCCAAGCCTAAAGAAATGGAAAAAATTGCCCGTCGCTGGGAGCCTTACCGAAGTATAGCTTGCTGGTACTTATGGCAAAGCTTGGACATGAATAAGTGATTGCCTAATTCATTAATTACTGCATGTCAGAAATTGATGGCTGTGTCAATTGGATTTCGACTCAAAGCAACATTAAGCAGCTGTGCTACTCGCTAGAGTTTGGCCAGTTTCACAGGGAATATTGCCGGTTTACTGAGTTCCATACGCAACCCGCCATAGAGACGGAAATTGCAGCCGGCAAAACCAAGGACCTGATTAGCACCGATATTGAAAATTGGTTGAGCACGAACAAAGGCATACACAGGCAGTGGCACCTTTGGAATTACTCTTCTTGCCGCCTCAAATGTAAGAACAAACATTTCATTAGTCGGTCCGGCCGGCTGGCGCTTACGGAAGTTGGTAATGAATGTATTGTCGTTGGAGAAGATCCATGGTCCACGCCTGTAAACTCCTCCGGCGCTGTAGAAAACATCTCCTTCTTGCATGGTGTCAAAAGCATCAAACCAACGCAACTGTCCAATCACACTTCCATAGACATAGCCTCGATACCCTACAGGACGCGAGACTGACACTGAAGGAAGGATATCGTTTAACCAGCGGCTGTGTGAGACAAAAAGCAAGCGATTAAAAACACCAACTGTAGCAGTGACATTTCTTGTCAGCCGAATGTCATGATCGATACGGCTACCAACTGACTGAATATTACGGCTTAACTGGTGATCGTTTCGAGCGTATTGATCACGCAGGAAGAAGTAGTTTGTAGCTACTCGTGTCGTAGGTGTTAATGCATAACCTAATGTCACGTTAGGTAGTGGGCGATAGATCAGATCGGCACGATTGCGATGCGCTGTCTGATATACATTTGTCTCCAGGCGTAATGAGTTCTCTACCGATGCATTGAAAAAGACTCGTCCGGGCAGCCGATAAAGTGCACCGGTCTCGAATGACTTAAATGTTTCGCTGCTCGATCGTCTCTCTGGCAACCTTACAGGAGCAAGCTCAATTGGCAGTTGATCGGCAGCCTGCGCACTAGCCTGAGCAATTGAAGCCTGGCTATTTGGGCTCATTGTCTCAAACGGTTCAAGTGGAGTGCTGGGTGCTGCCGCAGGAGCAAGCGGCGCTTCAGCTCTGCCCGGTTCTACAGCCGGACCTGCCAGAATAGCTAGCAAAAGCCAGCATGCTATAAGCAGTTTTGCTTGTAATTGATTCATAGTGTTCCTGGCTTTCTTGTGGAGCTGGTGCTCGCCCGCAGTAAAGTAGTAATTACAGCTACAAGCGGATTATAGACGACTGAGCACAGTATGAACAGCACCTGCGCTTAAATCATAATCGGTCCCGAGCTAACCCTTGCCGTGACATAAGTCTTGTAGTCCAGCGTGGCGCCCACAGCAGTTGTCATGACCGCATCAACATTTTCAGGTGCTAACTAATGTTTAGAGGCAAGAAGTGTATTCGTTTAACTTGTCACGCCCTAGCTTAGCTCTCCGGAACAGCTGCTGTCACTGTACTTGGAGGCGAGTAAAAACGGCAAGAGTTCTCAAGTGGTGCGCCCAGACAACTCTTCCCTTGTTCAACTGCTAGAACACTAGGACTCACCTTAGCAGAGGCAGCAGAGAAGTTTGTCCTGCCAGTGATAACATTGGGACCGAGAAGTATGGGGATAGGTTCAGCATGGACACACAACAGTCGCCTAAGCAGATACGTGATCCGGCAGTACGCGTCGTGCTCTTGCCTAAAGACACCAATCAACACGGCACAATTTTTGGTGGTGTCATATTAGCTCACCTTGATATTGCCGGCGGGGTCGAAGCTGCCAAGCATACTGACCACCCTATTGTTACAGTAGCTATGAATCAGGTTGTTTTCAAGGAGCCTGTCCACGTAGGTGAAGTAGTCAGCTTCTATGCAAGCACCACCAAAGTCGGCAGGACATCAGTATCTGTGCACATGGATGTTGAAGCGTGCCGGGGCGGTAAGCTTGTGCACGTCACGGCAGCAGATCTTGTATATGTCTCAATTGACAAGAATGGGGTGCCTAGACCACTCAGACCGTAGCGTTTGGAACGAATATGATATCTTTGGTCAGATTATGCAAGCTTCAAAGCAGGTCAGTTCTATGTCACCAGCAGCGGCCTCACCTCCGCCGGAGAGCATTCGCCTTTATTTAGGTACAGGTTGTGGCAAGACCACGGCTACTTGCGGTGTAGTCTTGCGGGCGCTCAGCACAGGCAAAAACGTCAGTCTTGTCTTTTTCGATAAGATCGAGCCTAATTCAAGCGAAGGCAAAGCTTTGCGTATCCTGGCGCAATCTACCGAACCGGGGCTAGGGAACCTGGAGGTGCACTACACAGGTGTCAACAGACTCGGTGCCGGTCCTGGTAGCAGTTTCCGTCTTTACACTGCGCCTAACGGTATATTGCCCGAAGATACTGATGCTGCCAGAGCAGGGTTGCAATATCTGCTTGAAGCTCTTTCTCGTAAGGACCAGATTGTCATAGGCGATGAGCTGCTTGATGTTGGCAGGGTGGGGATCATCTCCTGGGATGAGATTCGCCGAGCAGTCTCGTTACGGCAGGATCCTACTATCCTTATTTTAACAGGACGGCATGCTCCAGACTGGTTGATGGAGCAGGCAACGACAATTACCAGCACCGTTCAGCTAAAACACCACGGTCGTGCTATCGAAGGTCTGGATTGCTGATCTCAAGCCACAGGTTTGAGCCACTCTGGAGATACTCTAGTTCTTCGCTCCAGCACCCGGTAAACCAGCATGCCCAGACGAAGCGATAATCTGTTGTTTGAGCACCTCTTCCGCTTTCAGTAGTTGAAGATCCTTACCGTCTGCAGGTGATCTCTTAAAGTCCTTAAAAGAGGGATCGAACCACCACGGTCCCTGTCCAGCCTTGAACTCATCCTCTTTTAGCTTGACTTCGAAATCAGGGACTATACCAGTCTTATGAATGTCTATGTCGTTTGGTGTAAGGTATTTGGCTATAGTGACATTAATGCCTGAGCCATCATCAAGTTTGTTAATCGCCTGAACCAGACCTTTACCAAAAGACTTTTCGCCTACCAGCTTGGCTCGTCCGTTGTCGTGCAAAGCGCCGCTTAAGATCTCGCTGGCACTGGCGGAGCCACCGTTAATAAGGACTACTAGTGGCTGGCGCGTCACCGGGCTGTGGGTAGAAACCTGTGAAGTCTTGTAACCGTCAGCATCAATCGTGCTTACTATCACTCCATGATCCAGAAACATATTGGCAATTTCAATGGCATTAGATAGCAGCCCGCCAGGATTGTTTCGCAAGTCTAATATTAGCCCGCCGGTTCCGGAAAGATCTTTGAGAGCTTTGCGCATCTCTTCATTAGCTTTAGCCGAGATAAAACTGTCTAAGCGAATGTAGCCAATGTTGCCGGGAATGGTTGTAAGGTTTGCGACAGCACGGATGGGAATCTCAGCTCTTGTTAGTAAGAATTTCTTGTGCTCAGTGCCACGCAAAACAGTCAAAGATACCCTGCTGTTAATCGGTCCCCGGATCTCTTTGACCACCACGTCGAGAGACTCACCTTTTACAGGTTTGCCATCCACCTCGACAATTTCATCACCAGGGTGGATGCCTGCATTATATGCCGGTGTGTTCTCTATCGGAGCAATAACCACCACTTTATGGTCCTTATTCATGCCAAGCTGCATGCCCACTCCAAAAAGACGGGCCTCTATCTGCGACTTCTCATCGTCAAAAGCATCCCTGTTGAGAAAACGTGTATAAGGATCTCCTAGCGAAGCAAGCATCGTCTCAATCGCTTTATGTGAATCATCAAGTGTTTTCAGCTTGCCGTCATAGCGATGCTCCCAGCGATACCAGTCTTGCCCGCCAAATTTTTGTTCGTAATATGACTCTTTAATGAGCCGCCAGCCGCGCTGATAGAGTTGCTGCGGAGAGACGCTCAGATGAGGGACCTGAGCATAGACAGAAGCAACCCGGATGTCACCAGTGTTTGAGACGATACGCAAACCGCACCCCAAACCCAGAACCACCAGGCAGGCAACCAGAGCAACCGCCGCTCTTGCCAGTATCTTTTTCCCAATCAACTTCAATCTCATGTTCTTCAAGTCCAATCTCTTTACGTAAAGTAGGTAAACCCAATCACAGAGCAAGAGGCTCATACATCTAACAAGTATCTCTTAAACTCTATATTAACCTTTTCATCCGTAGATTCAAAACAATTAATTGTAAGCCATCTCTCGGCAACCGAGGGGTGTTCAGGCAGCAATGAGCTGGCAGTCCGGCTTGACCTAAATTTTTTCCTGTTTCCTTGAGTTGTTGTCGTAATTTAACATTGATTGCAGCATTGTTGGCTGGGACTCCTCGTCTTCTATGGCTTGACGCCAGGCAACTGCGGGACTAAATAAAGATGCCGTGAGGGTCAGGAAGTGGTATTGAGTAAAGGTATGATTGTAGACAAGGAGACGGCATGCGGATGTGCCGTTTTAGCTGCCGACGATAGCACCGTGGCAGTACTTAATCGCCCACCGGTGCCAACTCATACTGGCGACGGAATGTCTAAAACAACAAAACTATGGCTCAAGCTAATCATCAGTGCAGGATTATTTGCCAGTCTCTTCATATTCGGCAAAATTGATCTGAGCAAGACCTGGCAGGCAGCAGTTCTGGCTAATCGCTGGTATCTCAGCGCCGCTGTAATTATCTTTCTCGGATCTGTGATACTCAACTCACACCGCTGGCAGCTGCTTGCTGAAGCTGTAGGATTCAAGCGCCCGCTGCATCAACTTGTCCAGTATTACTATGTTGGTATGTTCTTTAACTTGTTTCTCCCGTCTACAGTAGGAGGCGATTTTAGCCGCTGCTACTATCTATCTAAAGGAACAGGAAGATATGGACGGGCTCTTTATTCTGTACTGGCAGACCGAGCCCTCGGTATAGCCGTACTTTTCCTCATGGCTACAGCAGGTATCCTTTTCGGTCCCGGTGGCGCAGGGTTACCCTGGCAGCTGAAGACACCAATTTTCGCAGGTACCCTTCTTGTATTTGGAGTGCTTCCCTTCGTACCACAACTATCTCGGCTGCTGCTGGGTGAGAAGAACTGGCTGACCAGGCAATTTAACAACTCAGCTGCCTCCATCTACTGGAGAGACAAGAGACTTTTTTCAGTCTGTATGCTCTGGTCGATAGTACTGCAACTGGTTATGGTCGGTATCCATATAGTGATCGGGCTGGCGCTAGGGCTCACTAATATTCCTTTGTGGTATTACCTTGTCTTCTATCCATCTGTGGCTGTGCTTGGGTTCATTACTCCTAGCTTTAACGGCATAGGTATCAGGGAGTGGGCTTATACATACTTCCTCACTATGATGGGAGTCGACAGGTCGCACGCGCTCACTTATGCATTAATCTGGCTTGGCTTGACCACAGGAATGAGTCTGGTAGGCGGAATTGTTTATCTTCTCGGACACTTTAAGATTGCTCCGGGGGAAGTAGAGCTTCTCGAGCACGAACCCATGGAGTAGGGCTGTCCACGCCACGCAAAGTTGATTATTGTGCCAGAGCAACCTGAGCTGATAAGAGTCCAAATAGCGCCTGGTGAATCGTTCAGCGTATAAGTGTGACAGCAGCCAACACCGGCAGTAATACCAATCTCTCGGGCAGATAAGATTTAGGCATCACGCGAGCCGAAGTGTTCAAGAGAAGGAAGCATTTGCCCATCGCTGTCGCACTATTTTGGAATCTCACTACTAGAGAGGACAAGCCGCGCTATGATCCTGTTGTCTGTCGTCAGCCAGACAAGTCAGGCGCTTCAAAAAGCAGCTACATTAATGCTACGATTATCATACTGCAACCGCCAAATTACAGTTTGCGACCATCAATAAGCTCATGTTGTCAAAGCGATGCCATCCTTTCCCACAGGTTATCATCCTCTCGAACAATCGTTAATCCGGTGTGTAGTCTCTGCTGCCTCTGCTGCCCAGCTAGATGTCTACCTGGTTGGCGGCTATGTGCGCGATGCACTTCTTGCACGTTACGGCAACGGAGTTTGCCCGCTTGATTTTGATTACGCAGTCTCAGGCGGATCAGCAATTGACTTTGCTCGTTGCCTGTGCAGAGACCTCAATGGACATTTTGTTATCCTGAACCAGGAGCTTGACACAGCAAGAATTGTTCTCGACTCAGGCGAGATGCTTGATTTTGCCGGCTGTGTCGGTGGCGACATTCGCTGCGACATAGTCAGGCGCGATTTCACGATTAACGCTCTTTTCTGGGATCCGAAGACTCCTGGTGAGGTTTTCGATCTGATAGGTGGGTTGCAAGATCTCTCCACCTTAACAATCAGGGCTATCAACGAGCAGAACTTCGTCGACGATCCTTTGCGTATCTTGCGTGCTTTTAGATTCAGTACTACCCTTGGTGGCAATATCGACTCTGGTACGACAGCAATGATCTGCAAGCATGCTGCATTGCTGACAAACGCAGCGCCAGAACGTATAAGCTATGAACTATTTACAATTGTTAGCTCCAGCCAGGCAGCAAAGGCCTTGAGATCTATGGGTGAGCTGGGCATACTTGAAATAATCTTCCCAGAGCTTGCCAAGACACGGACGGTGACCGCCAATACATTTCACCACCTGGACCTTTGGGATCATTCATTGACAGTAGTGGAAGAGTGCGAACGCGCACTTGCTAAACTGCCTCAGTGGGTTCACGATAATCTCTCTTTTGAGCTCTCTGCAGGAATAAGCAGGCTTCAGGCGCTCAAGATAGCAGGAGTCCTGCATGATATAGGAAAGCCTGGTACATGGCAGATCACACCAGCCGGACGGCACACTTTTCTCGAGCATGATCGTCTGGGCGCCGAAATGTGCGACGCTCTGTCAGAGCGCCTCCGTTGGTCGAAGGCGGTATCCCGGTTTGTATCAAGGTTAGTGCGCTGGCACCTTCGACCAGGACAGCTATTCCATCAAGGTCCACCAACAGAAAGAGCTATCTTGCGCTTTTTCAGAACGATTGGCAACGATGTCCCAGCACTGATGGTACTGGCATTTGGTGATCTGGGAGCAACACATGGACCTGGATTGCAAGGTCCAAGACGCGATGCACTGCACAGTGATCTCACTCGCCTGCTCGACCAGTTCAATTCTTATCTCAACAGCAAGGAGTCGCTGCAACGATTGCTCAACGGTAATGAGATTATGCAGCTTCTCGGCATCGGCCCCGGACCTGTCTTAGGTGAGATGCTTGAGGCAATCTCTGAAGCTCAGGATCTCAAGGAGATACATAACAGAGCTGACGCCAAAGATTTCGTGCTGTCACTTTATCGCGATCGTTATGTCAGATCGCAGTAAATTGTCGGTAGGGCTGTTTATCTATAAATCCGAACTTTTTGCTGCCAGGAGCGTCTTTTGTATGTGAAGGCTTGTGTCAGGTTGATGACCCGCACAGGTGGACATACGAGATCAACGTAGTTCTGCTTGGGACTGCTCTTTCACCAGCAGATTAAGTTGCAGCTGATAACAGGCTCGCAGATACAAGTCCAGGTGCGACAGGCAACATTTAACCACTTGAAAACCCGCACTAGCGCTTAGAAGGATCCATGGCGGGCATAAGACAACCAGAAGAGGCTAAGCCGTTTGCAGGCAAGCAATTTTCAAGAGCAAATTAGGGCTCACGAGTGGGTAGTCTCTCAGAGACAGGAGCAAGCAATCTCATGGATAAGGGTATCTCTATGAACAATACAAAAACAGATAAGCTCCGCAATTACACAATCATCGCCAGGCTCGATGATGCAATTCCGCTCAACACAGATGAATGGCTTATCGTCGAGCAGCTGCTTAATCAGATAAGTGAGTTTGTGCCAATCTCTCTTCTCAACACATTAAGCGAGGCTATAGTCGGTTATGCAGACGATCAAGCTCGCCGTGGCTACCTGCTCGGGCAAGAAGATTTAGTAGCTGAGCTACGCAAGAAAGCTCAACGGATAGCATAGGGCAGCGGCTCGCAGATATAAGCGCCATTTCTAACGCACATAATTAAGTGGATTGTTCGGCTTGCCATTTACTCGCACCTCGAAATGCAGGTGTGGACCTGTAGAAAAGCCGGTAGATCCCTCATTGCCTACTACATCACCCTTCTGTATGTTCTGTCCAGGCGCAACTTTGATTGCAGAAAGGTGAGCATAAAGAGTAGCCATGCCGTTGCCATGACTGACAATGACAACCTTGCCATAACCACCGTACCAACCTGTATAAAGCACACTACCGCTGTCGGCAGCCTTTATTGGTGAATGGTTTGCTCCAGCTAAATCAACTCCGGTGTGAAATTTGCGCACACCGAAGATAGGATGGTGCCGCCAACCAAATGGAGAGGTAATAGAAGCGGAAATAGGCATGCTCATACTGCCTGAACCTTTAACCACCTCTTTTGTTGAGTGCTGTTGAGCTGTTTCCATGTCACGAATCTGCTGCTCAAGCTGCTGCGACTCAAGAGCCAGTTGCTTTTCTGCTTGCTCGTAAAAAGCTCTTTGTGTCCTCAATTTATCAGCAATCTGCTCCTGGGTATTCTTCTCCTGGGTTATCGCCAGCGCTTTCTTGGCAAACTCGCTGACAAGATCTCCCAACTTGTTCTTCTGTTCGTCAAGTTGATCTTTACGAGCTGCTAGCGCTTGCGCCCGCTGGCGCAGCTCTTCCAAGAGCATGCGATCAGCTGCAGCAATGCGCTCTTGATAATAGAAGAGATCAAGAAGCGCCTGAAGAGACTGCACTTGAAAAACCATCTCAACTAGATTGAGCCTTTGTCCCTCATAAATCTCGCGCAGTCTCTGTGCTGCCTGATCACTCAGGCTGGTTTCGTCTGATTTAGTACGATCCAAAATAACCTTTGTCTCGGTCAGCTTTGTTGCAGTCTTGTGCAGCTTGTGTTTGCTGCTATTAAGAACACCAGTTGTGACATTAAGCTTTGTCTGAATCTTATGTAGCTTGATAAAAGCCAGTCTCTCCTTCTTGCGCGCCTGTTCTGCCTGTGCTTGCAGCTCTCTGCGCCTGCGCTCAATATCTTCAAGACGCGCCTTAGTGTCTGGAGAAACAAGACAGCTACTGCCTGGGTGTCCGTGAGCCAGCACCGGATAAGCCTGGCCTTGAGAAGCAAGCCAGATGGCAACAGAAAGAAGCGCTGTAGTTCTGCTTTTGATCAATTCAGTCCAGGACAAGTGTTACCGCGGGGTGTGAAGCCTGGCGCTCAGTTTACCATTGACAGCTGCAAGAGAACTTCTGCAAGCTTAAGGAACGCACGCTGCAAAGATTTGAACATTTTAGTCAGCACTGCGCATCCTGGCAACCATTTGCCCACAGTGAATAAGAGCAGCACCTGACAAGAAGAAATTCCTTTAATCCAGCTCAGAAAATGTTCTCATCAACTAAACCTGAGCGATACTTAACATGGACTCTTTAGCGACGCTTGACGAGTTACAGTATCCAGCCGGCATTAAGAGCAGAATCAGGGAAAGAGCATGCTTAAGGAAATAGATAAATACCCTCTTCAAATCAGCAGCACAAAATCCTGCCACTTCAGCGAGATTAAGAGCCCGTATAGCGGCGAGGTGGTTGCATCAGTAGCACAAGCTGACGAATTTGCAGTAGACAGAGCTGTGTGCATAGCTGCGGACAGTTTTAAATCTGCACTTTCCAGAATGCCGGCACATCAACGTTCTTCTCTTCTTTCTCGAGCTGCCAGCCTCTTAGCTGAGCACAAGGAAGATCTGGCCAGAACAATAGCTCTCGAAGGTGGCAAACCGATTAAAGATGCCAGAATTGAAGTCAGTCGGGCAGCAGGCACATTCAAGACAGCTGCCGAGGAAGCTCTGCGGATCTACGGTGAACAACTGCCGATGGATAGTCAACCAGGCAATGAAGGACGGCTCGGCATCGTCTTAAGAGAGCCGATAGGAATAGTAGCAGCTATTACCCCTTTTAACTTTCCACTCAACCTGGTGGCACATAAGGTTGCCCCAGCGCTTGCTGCCGGGAATACTGTTCTGCTCAAGCCTTCTTCGCAAACTCCAGTCTCCAGCTTTAAGTTAGCCCAGCTACTTGCTGAAGCTGGACTTCCAGACGGGGCACTGCAAGTGATACCATGCGGAGCGGCAGCTCGCAGCCAACTGGTAGCAGACCACCGTCTGGCTATGCTCACCTTTACCGGCAGCCCGGCTGTAGGCTGGCAGTTGCGCCGCGAAGTTGCCGCCGGAGTAAGAACTGTTCTGGAGCTCGGCGGTAATGCCGGACTTGTAGTGCATGATGACGCTGATCTGGCAAGCGCTGCTCAAGCAGCCTGCCGTGGTGGCTATGCCCATGCCGGTCAGGTCTGCATATCAGTACAACGTGTTTATGTGCAGAAGAAAGTTTATGCTGCTTTTTTAGATCGTTTTGTCACTATTGTTAAGTCCTTGAAGTGTGGCGACCCGCTAGCAGAGACCACAGATGTTGGACCGCTTGTCAACGGCGCCGCAGTTGCTAAGACTGTCCAATGGCTGGAAGCTGCAGTAGCAGGTGGTGCAGCTCTTGTGACCGGTGGCGCAGTGTTGCCTGGCAATATAGTGGAGCCTGCAGTTTTGACCAATACCACACCAGATATGCTGGTCATCTGTCAAGAAGTTTTCGGTCCGGTAGTCTCTGTAATGCCTTATGAAACAATCGCTGAAGCGGCCACTGCAGTCAATGACAGGCATTACGGCTTGCAAGCTGGAGTTTTTACCAGCAACCTTGAAGTTGCCTTCCAACTGGCACGTAGCATCGATGCCGGAGGTGTGATGATTAACGACGCTCCAACTTTTCGGTCCGACCACATGCCGTATGGCGGACGCCATCAGTCAGGACTGGGGCTGGAAGGTGTCAGGTATGCTGTTGCCGAGATGACTCAGCCTAAGTTTATCTGTCTAAACCTGCCCAAGCTGGCTTAAGCTACACAACAATAAGAGAAATATGGCAATAGACTGGATTACCTGATTGACAACTGCGAACCACCGTAAGCCCCGAAGAGATGCCAGAAGAACGCTCAGCGGTCGAGTTGCGCCAACCTACCTATGGGTGCTGTGGAGATGTGAGTAGGTAACAAATATGGAAGAACTGACAAGCTACTCTCAATGGAAATGTATCAGTCTGCTCGCAGGCAAACTGATAGTTTCGTGCCAGGCGAGTCCAGGAGAACCGTTGTGTGCTGCCGAGCATATTAAAGCTCTAGCTCTGTCTGCCTTAGACGGTGGTGCCGCCGGTCTGAGACTGGAAGCAGCTGAAAACATCGCCACTGTACGGGCAGTTACATCGGCACCAATTGTCGGATTGCGCAAGTCACCTCTGGTTGCCGATGAAGATAGGCTGAGAAAACCATATATCACAGTTACCTGGGATGAAGCAGTTGAAATAGCTGAAGCTGGAGCCGACATTATTGCAGTAGATGCCACTGGGCGACCGCGTCCAGATCACCTCAGCCTCCCTGATCTGGTAGCTAAGATACACTCGGAGCTTAACAAGCCGGTCTGGGCTGATATATCTACATTGCAGGATGCCCTTGCAGCAGCTGTTGCTGGAGTTGATATTATCTCTACCACAATGTCCGGTTACACAGCCGAGACATACGTCCCTTCCGATAGCGCCCCTGATCTGGAGCTGCTCGAGGGCATCTGCCGCCAGATAGCTGTTCCGGTAGCCCTTGAAGGCCGCATCTGGCATCCTGATGAAGTCAGGCGTGCCTTTCAACTAGGAGCATTTGCAGTAGTGGTGGGCTCGGCCATTACACGGCCCCAGCTGATTACTCAACGCTTTACCAGGTCATGCCCACAAGGAGATCATTAGTTGCTGAGCTCTCCTGAGACTGCTCTATCCATTGCTCTTGCTAATAAGGAAAGATGAACTCATTGCCAGTTCAAGTTTGACAGGCTAGTTGTACATCGTTTGTAAGGTGGTAGATTTAGAATCAACTGATTGCTGGAGAGAAGATAAAAGATGCACGATTGTCCCAATTGCCAGGTACCATTGCACGGGCACGAGGAGGTTTGTCCATCCTGTGGTTCACCACAATATGTCAGTAAAGCTTTTTACGACAAATACCAGCTCCCACCGCCGCCTAAAGTCAACTGGGTGCCTTTTGCTGTTTTCTTTATCATTGCCGGCTTATGTATCGCAGCTTTGTTACAGACCTCCTGGCTGGGGCAACTGCTGAAACAAGGGCCACAACAAACAGATCCTATGGAAAAGCTGTCATTTGCCGATGCCAGGAACATAGTTGAGCAGAAGATTACTGAAGGATTGACTGCAGTGGGTTCTACAGGCAAGCTTACCTGGTCGGCACCTGAGGGATCATCGTCTGACAAAAGTTCACCAGAGCAGGTGCACCTAACAATAGATACCAGATTAAGAGATGCCACATCCAGGCGCTCGATTATAGATCCTGTTAAGCCATACATGGCAAAAGCCAAGATAAGCATCTTGACAATGAAAGACAGCAAGTCGCACGCCACCTGGACATACTCAGTGCAAACTGCTGCCGCACCTTCATCCGAAGAGAACCAGCTCGATTACAACTCATTTATGAAGCAGCTCGAAGAGCCGAAGTCCCCGCCTCCCACCGCGACTCACGAACCTGTGCCGCAGCAGGTAGAGCAACCCAGACAGCAACCAGTACAGCAGCCGGTTCAGCCAGCAGTACCCCAGCCTATTCAACAGCCAGTCCAACACCAACCACAGGTTCAGCAGGCACCACAACAGGCACCCTCGCAGCAACAAGAAAAAATGCCGTGGGATCGTGACAATCCGTATCAATCACAGTAATGAGTGTCGCTAGGTACAAAAGCAGAGGCTGCCGATATGAAACAGTTAAGCGGTGTTTTGATCTGTCTGTCAGCTTCCATCGCACTCCTTGTCTGTGCATTTGATGCATCGCCGAGCAGACGATCTGCGACAGCCGAGCGCAAGACTGCTTCTGACGACCTGCCTTTTGTAGTGATTGATTCTGGTACCTCCAGTGGTATTACAACACGCGAAAAGTATGTTATTAAAGATGACGCGCAATGGCTTGCACTCTGGCAGAAGCATGCGGCTGCGGACTTGCCTGGACGGCAAGCTCCCCATGTAGATTTCAACTCAGAGATTGTAATCGCTGTTTTTGCCGGAGAACATCATCCGCCTGGATGTTCAATCAAAATTGACAGCATTAAGAAAGCTGAAAACACAGTCATTGTGCTTGTAAGCGAAACAGGACCTGGAGCTGATGCAAACCGGTCTCCCAGCCCTGTAGGCGACACTCAGCCCTACTGCATCACGCGCGCTGCTCAAACTGCTTTGCCGGTAGTCTTTAACGGGATGTAGAACACAATGTAAATTGGTGCGACAAATAGGTGTGGCTTGTTGACAGACAATTCGGAGTTTATGAGCAATAGTCAAGGTATCAGTGTGCCCGCTGAACAAATAGGTCGATTTTCGCAACAGTGCCCATTTTCTGACCGTGCCAAATAATTTCGAAAAAAACGTACAATTTAGTGTCAAAAGTCACAAGTAATGTGCGAAAATACTTTTCAATCACTCTCGTTCTTTTGCGAGATGGAGTAACGTCTAACCCCTTTGGCAGTTGTCATGAATAATAAACTCTTCGTCGGAAATCTCTCATTTAACCTTTCTGAACAGGAATTAGAATCACTGTTTGGACAATACGGCACTGTATCCTCCTGCTCTATCCCAACCGACAGAGACACAGGCAGGAAACGCGGATTCGCGTTTATTGAAATGTCCAGTCAAGCCGAAGCAGAAGCTGCAATTAAAGGGCTGAACGGACGCGACTGTGATGGTCGCCAGCTCTCAGTGAGCGTGTCACAGCCAAAGCCTAAAGGCGGCGGCGGCGGCGGCGGCAGACGATATTAAGTCTTGGCTCGGCCATAATGGGATCAGCTCACGAAACTGAGAAGATCCTACGCTAAGACTGGCTAAGTAGTTGCAGGACGCGGACTTTGTTTGGTTCGCAGTGTTTGCTCTGCTGTCAGGTTTAGTCGCCAGTCAGGTTGATATGCTCTAAGCCCAGCGGCGGCTGCCGTTGGGCTAGCGCTGTGCAAATGAGATTGAGAAGTGCCGTGGCGCTGGTACCAGTGCCACGGCTTTGATTCATCTTGGCGCGTTGACGAATCAAACGTCAGGGTCAAGAGGAATATCTACTTGCCCTTGAATACTCTCCGCAGCAACGCAGCCAGCGGATCATGGTACTCATCAACTACACGTTCTTTTAACGCAATAATGGCGTTGTCAGTAATGTGGATCTCTTCTGGACAAACCTCAGTACAACACTTGGTTATGTTGCAGAATCCCAGACCGCCCTGCTCTTCCAGCAGTGGTATACGGTTGCCGCAATCGAGCGGGTGCATCTCCACACCAGCGCTACGTACGAAGAAACGTGGTCCCCAGAATGCATCTTTGCGCTCGTGATCTCTCAAGACATGACAGACGTCCTGACACAAGAAGCACTCGATACATTTCCTGAACTCCTGCACGCGGTCGATGTCTTCCTGTTTGAAGATCCAGGTAGCATCATCCGCCGGACAAAATGGCGGTATCTGCTTGTTAACTTCATAGTTGAACGAAACATCAGTCACTAGATCTTTAATCAGCGGAAATGTCTTTATCGGCTCAATTGTAATCTCCTCACCTTCGGCAAATTGATCCATGCGAGTCTTGCACATAAGTGACGGATCTCCATTCACTTCAGCGCTGCATGAACCGCACTTTGCTGCTTTGCAGTTCCAGCGCACTGAAAGCTCTGGATCCAGATACCCTTGAATATAATGGATGGCATCTAGCACTACCATCCCTTCTTCCACTGGCACCTTATAAGTTATGAACTTGCCTGCTTCCACTGGGGTACCGCGGAAGACTTTCAATATTGCTTCACGCATTGGTTTGTTCCTTCTTCTCAAAGAGCTTCTTCAGATCTGCTGGCATCTCCGGGCGCGGTGTTTTCTCCAACTTCATGACACCGTCGAGCCTAGATATGGCAATATTGAACTTAGCTTGCTCCGGGTCGGTATCCGGATAATCAAGACGACTGTGAGCTCCCCTACTTTCTGTACGAGCAAGTGCAGAGCGAGCAATCGCCTCAGAGCAGATGATCATATTCTTCAAATCGCGACAGAGATGCCAACCAGGATTATAGAGCTTGGAGCCAGAGATTGAGACTGTCTTCAATTCCTCCTTAATCTCTTCAAGTTTGGCAATGCCGGCAGCCAGCACGGCATCTTCACGGAAGATGCCAACATGCTCGCCCATAATCTCCTGGAGGCTGCGTTGCAGTTCGTATGGGCTGCTTCCGCCTTTCTTTGTCAATGGTGCTTCCAGCTCTTCTGCAGCTGCGTTGATCTGATCTTCAGAGACTTGCAGGCGGTCCTCTTGCCCAGCGGCGTATTCAGCTGCGCCGGCACCGGCTCTTCTTCCAAATACAATTAGATCAGATAACGAATTGCCGCCGAGTCGATTGGCACCATGCATACCACCGCTAACTTCACCAGCAGCAAACAGCCCAGGAACACGGGTGGCGGCTGTATCAGCATCAACTCGTACACCGCCCATCATATAGTGCATAGTTGGGCCCACTTCCATCGGCTGCTTGGTAATATCAACGTCAGCCAGATCCTTAAACTGCTGGTACATGCTTGGCAGTTTCTTCTTGACACGCTCTGAGTTAAGGTAGCTTATGTCAAGAAAAACGCCACCATGTGGAGTGCCTTTACCTTCTTTGACTTCAAGATAGATTGCTCGCGCAACATTGTCTCTAGTAGACAGCTCCGGTGGCCGTCGCGCCTCAGTTTTGGCTCCCTTGAGCACTGCATCTACCCAACGTTTTGACTCCTCTTCATTCTCGGCATAATCCTTCCTGGTGGACTCAGGCAGATACCTGAACATGAAGCGTTCACCTGCATTGTTGCGCAGGAGCCCGCCTTCTCCACGCACGCCTTCTGTGACAAGAAGTCCACGCACACCTGGCGGCCAGACCATGCCTGTCGGGTGGAACTGGACAAACTCCATATCAATTAAGTCGGCACCAGCTTCATATGCAAGAGCATGCCCATCGCCGGTATATTCCCAGGAATTGGATGTTACAGGGTAAGATCTGCCGGCTCCGCCTGTGGCCAGCACAACTGCTTTTGCCTTAAAGACAACATAGCGCCCATCCTGCCGGAAATAGCCAAAGGCACCAGCTATTTTCTCGCCATCCTTGAGCAGGCGGGTAATAGTACACTCCATATAAACCGAGATTCCCTGGTGCACTCCGCGGTCCTGCAAAGTACGGATCATCTCGAGACCTGTACGGTCTCCAACATGGCACAACCGCTTCCATTTATGCCCGCCAAAAGCTCGCTGGAGAATCTGTCCGTCGGATGTGCGATCAAATACTGCACCCCAGCGCTCCAGCTCTCGCACACGCTCCGGCGATTCCTGGGCATGCAATTGCGCCATGCGCCAGTTGTTGAGATGCTTGCCACCGGAAATGGTGTCACAGAAGTGCGTCTCCCAGTTATCCTGCTGATCTACATTGGACAGTGCAGCAGCGATGCCGCCTTCTGCCATCACTGTGTGTGCCTTACCCAACAGGGACTTGCACACCAGAGCGACTGATACTCCTTGTGCCGATGCTTCAATAGCTGCTCGCAATCCTGCCCCGCCAGCTCCAACAACTAGGACATCATATTCATGAATCTCGTAATTTGCCATTTTTCAAGCCCTATAACTGCAGAAGTGAAATATCAGTCCACACTCCTGCTGCAAGCATCCGCACATAAAAATCCGCAAAAGCTACGGTGCCTAGACTTGTCCAGGCCCAGAGCGCATGGCGTTCATTCAACCGCGTCACACACTGCCAGATCTTGAACTGCCCGTGAGCAGCAGTTGAGCAAGAAAAGCATTTAAGCCGTCCACCGACAAGGTGACGCAGAGCATGACAGCCGCATGTATAGAAGGAAAGGAGCAGACAGTTAACAGTCAGCACAACTGTGCCGACACCAATCCGGATATGCCCGCGATAACTGCAGGCGACAAAGGCGTCCACCCAGAGCAAGGCAAGCACTGTCAGCGCCAGATAAAGAAAATAACGGTGCACATTTTGCAAAATAAGCGGAAAGCGGTTTTCGCCAGTATACTTGTGTCCGCCAAGGTGACCTACTGCGCAGGCAGGCGGATCGAGAAACAGCGCCCTGTAATATGCTTTGCGAAAGTAATAGCAGGTTGCGCGAAAAGCAGCCGGTTCCCACAACAATAGAATTGCAGGAGACCACTGCCATCCTGGGAAAATAAGCTTGGGCGAAAAGAATGGTGACAGGTACGGACCCCATTCAATGTACTGCCAGTCGTACAGAGCTCGCCATGTGACGTAACAGACAAACAGCGCAAACCCGCAAAAAATTACAGCTGGTTCTATCAACCATGCATTACTGCGCGAGGTCGCGCCCAACTTAGCTGGCACCGGGGATGTTGTAGTTTGATTCATCTCTTCGATTTCCCAGAAAGGGCTTAGTCTTGCCAGACGAAAGCTGTTCAGTATAAAAACCAGATAGCGTCAGGTAAGTATTTGATTAACCGCAAACAATTATACATAGCATTTGTTGCCTCCGTTCTTGTTGATTTGCTGACACGATTATCCATATTTATCCGGGCCGCCATCAGCACGCAGCGCCCGGGTGCTCTGATGTAGCAAGCAAACTATCTAATCACTGGCAGAAGAAGCTGTGACAGCGCCTGACTGTTGTGCATGACAACCTGATGGGCAGCTCTTCCTTCTGTTGCCAACCAGTTGTCACCACCAGTGCCGAGATTGCAATCAAACGCTGGGGAATTGGAGCTTGAAACATCTATTCTCAAGCTATGTCCTGACTTAAAGAGATGAGCGAGGCTACCTAGTTCGATTGTGATCTTGCATCTGTCGCCAGCAACAAACGTCTGACACTTGGCAGCTGGCTGCTGTGAACATCTCACCACTGCATCTAGCAAAGACATAGAGCGACCATCAGCACTAACATCAGTAAGCCAGGCCGTAAAGTCGGTATCAGGCAGAGTGCTGGAGACATTAAGAACCAGCCGTGGCTTCCCAACAACTGTCAGGTCGGCAGTCAGTTTGTCGCTAGTGTACACAAGGACATCAGAACGAGATTCAATGGTAGAGACATCCTTGACTGCACTGTTAGTCAATATATGCTTGCTTGCCGGTGGCGTGACAGGAGTTGCAGGGTTGAAGAGAAAGCTGTCCGACTCCTCTAGTCCCGGTGCATCCTTGGTCAATCTGCCGCTACCTGCAATACTGTTTGCTTTGCCGTCGCTGTGCAGGTAGAGCACCTCGTCGTGAGAATTCCGCGGCGGCCACTCTAAGCACTCCAGCCATTGATTGTCCCCGGTCAAGAAGTACCGCAGCGGCTGTCTTTGCCAGCCAACTAATTCTTTTCCTTTCAGCCATTTATCAAACCAGGCTTGCGCCAGAGCAGTAACATCGACAGAGGCATCCTTACCATAGTCTATGTCACCATAATTGGTACCAATACCTGTAATTGCTCCCATATGATCCCACGGACCAATAAGTGCTTGCACTCTAGCATCAGGATCTTGGCGACAATAGTTGGATCTGCGCATTCCAGCAAAAGTTTCGAGGCTACCTCCAACTAACGGATCATTCCAACCTCCGACAATAAACGCAGGGACGCAAATATGATCGTAGAGGTCATCCATACTGTAAAACTGCTTCCAGTAACTGCCATAAGATGGATGAGCCATCATCTCTCTTAGAAGAGGAAGCTTCCGCCCGAGCTGTACATCAATTGTCAAGACAGGTAGATGTTTCAACGCAGCTTCCCAGTCATTAAAGCTCCAGTCCTGGACAGTCCGGCGGTCCACAAGCGAAAACCACCAGAAGTTGGTTTCAAGCGCAAAGGCCCCGCCCGGATACATCATGTTGCGGTATAGATCTGCCGGAGCCACTATAACAAAGATTGCCTTGACATGCTGATTGCCCTTTGCTGCAAGCTGCCAGGCAGCCATACCACTGTAAGAAGCACCGATAAGCCCAACATCTCCGTTGCACCAGCTTTGTTTAGCAATCCAGTCGACTACCTGACAGCCATCAGATCCTTCTTGCTTAAATGGTACGAAATCACCACCTGAATCGTAGCGTCCACGGCAGTGGTTAATAACCACTGCATAACCGGCTAAGGCAAGCTTCTTCGGAAAATCAATTGGCGGCTTGATTCTAGGATCATACGGCGTACGCACAAGAATTGCCGGATGCGGACCAGCAACCTGTGGCAGATAAATATCTGCCGCCAAGCGCACTCCATCGGCCATGACTATGTTTGAGACGTAAAGAGCTTTGAGATCTGCCGCGGCGGCAGTACGCAGTGTCGTCAGGAGAAACAACATGCTTAATAGAGCTACTACTAACGCAGTTGCGTGTCCAGTTGTGCTCATAACGAATCTGTTATGCATTATGCAAAACCCTTCAATAGTTACTGGCAGGTTCATCTTATCAGTTTGCCAGAGATGCTTCGCTGATTTCAGCCTGGTCATAAACCGCTCACACTCTGCGGTAAACCGCATTTTCAGTTACGTATCATTACGAAGTCAAGATTTGCATACGTTTTCTGACAGGACTAGCATGAAGCCTAGTTAAGGGTTGGAACAATTCAGAACGCGGCTAATTCTCTAGGTATAGCCAGTAGTTTTTTCGTGCAAGTTATCCAGAGGTGTTGTCATGAAATGCAATGAGAAAAAAGTTGTCACCAGAACCGAACAGATCGCGAAGGTGCGCAATTATCAAGTGATCACGCGGTTGGACGAATCCTTACCGCTTGAAACAGAGGAATGGATTCCGGTTGAACAGATGCTTGTTCGCTTGACTGAGTTTGCTCCTACCGAGCTGGTTACGCAACTTTCCAGTGCCATTGCATCCTTCGCCGACGATCAGGCCCGCAGAGGATACCTGCTCGGGCAGGAAGATTTAAGTTCGGAACTGCAACAGAAAGTTGCATAATCAAAGGTTCTTCATTTAACTGCTGCCATAGCACCGGAAATCATCATCCTGCAAGTTGATCGCCTTATAATTGAATGATTATTCAACATCCAGGTGTTAAGGCAAGATGTCTCAAAAAACCGCTCAGCATGGTTCTTGGAAATCCCCAGTAACTTCCGATCTCATCGTTAGTGCCACCATTAATTTCAGCAGCATAAAGTGTGACGGATCTGACATTTACTTTGTAGAGTGGCGTCCGACAGAAGGTGGCCGTTACTGCCTGGTCAGACATAGCGATGTTACTTGCGATATAACACCCCCTGCATTCAACGTACGGTCGCGTGTTCATGAATATGGCGGTGGAGCCTACGCTGTTGCAGATGGAAACGTCATTTTTTCAAACTACACAGATCAACATCTTTATTTGCAAAATAATGGAGGCGCTCCCAGGCTTATCTTTGCCGAGAGCGGAATGCGTTGTTGTGACGGAGTTATAGACCGACGGCGGAATCGTTTTGTCTGTATTTGCGAAGATCATAGCCGACCAGAACAAGAAGCTGTCAATTCGATAGTCAGTTTGCCGCTGGATGGGCAGGGTGCAAAACTGCAGCTGGCATCCGGTAACAGCTTTTATTCCAATCCACGGATAACTGCTGATGGAAGAAAGATTGCCTGGTTGACATGGAATCACCCAAACATGCCATGGGATGGATGTGAACTCTGGTCCGGGACTCTTGCCGAAGATGGCACACTCGCTGAGAGCAGGCTTATTGCAGGTGGTAGTGATGAGTCGATCTTTCAACCAGAGTGGTCGCCTGATGGAACACTTTATTTCATCTCAGACAGAACAGGCTGGTGGAACCTCTATCGCTGCCAAAACAGTGCGGTCGAAGCGCTGTGCCCGATGGAAGCAGAGTTCGGCCGCCCGCAATGGTCATTCGGTTACTCCACCTACGCTTTTCTATCAGCTAGTCAAATAGTAGCAACTTATACCAGTCAAGGGTCCTGGAAGCTCGCCCTCATTGATCTGACAACCCGGTCGATCGAGCCTATTGAGACCAGGTTTACCGACATCTCGTATCTTCAGTCCGCCGGCAGGAACATAGTATTTCGCGGCGGTTCGCCGCAAGAGGCTCCCTGTATAGTTACACTCAATATCTCTGAGCGACTCTGCAAAATCGTACGCAGCTCTTCAACAACGACAATAGATGCTGGATACTTATCCGCCGTTGAACTAATAAACTTTCCGACAGAAGATGGTTTATCTGCTCGGGGACTCTTTTATCCACCAAGGAATAAGGACTACTGCGCACCGGACAGCGAAAGTCCGCCTCTGCTTGTTATGAGTCATGGTGGACCGACAGGACAGACTTCATCGACACTCAACCTGGAGATTCAATACTGGACCAGCCGTGGTATTGCAGTTCTCGATGTCGATTATGGCGGCAGCTCAGGATATGGAAGAGGCTACAGACAGCGTTTAAATGGACTCTGGGGTGTGGTTGATGTTGACGACTGCATCAATGGCGCCCAACATCTTGTCAGGCGTGGTGATGTTGATGGAAACCGCTTGATGATTACAGGTGCTAGTGCTGGCGGGTACACCACTTTGTGCGCTCTGACGTTTCGCAATTGCTTCCGATGTGGGGCAAGCCATTATGGAATAGGCAACCTGGAAGCGATGGTTAAAGATACACACAAATTTGAAGCACGCTATTTAGATCGCTTGATTGGTCCTTACCCGCAGAGACAGGCGCTATATCGCGCCCGATCTCCTATTTGTCATGTGGATAAACTATCCTGTCCAGTTATCTTTTTTCAGGGGCTGGAGGACAAAGTGGTACCGCCCAATCAAGCTGAATCAATGGTGGCAGCTCTGCGCGCCAAGAAGATTCCGGTTGCTTATGTTGCTTTCCCAGGTGAACAGCATGGATTTCGCCAGGCTGAAACTCTCAGACGTGTGCTGGATGGAGAGCTATATTTCTACTCTCAAGTCCTGGGATTCACTCTTGCCGATTCAGTTGAGCCGATAGAAATAGACTGCCTTTAGTTCAGTTAGTTCACGCTGAATTTTGAGCCTTGTGTCAACACTGGCGAGAAGTCAAGAATAATACTTCAATACTAGAGATTTCCGAAAGCAAACAAGATCTGGGTCCCTGGGTGTTGAATGTCCAAGCAGAAAGCGTGACAGAGTCTGCAAGCGTTAGCAAACTTTCTGCTTGAATTTGAGCTGCAGGACAACAAAAACTTCTGTTGTGTCATAAAGGCAAACTTGATTCAATCACCACCTGGTGGCGCACTGACAATTTATCAAGGTTCAGGGCTGGTACAGTCGTGTGCTTGCTACAAACTGTGTTCACACTGGCAACTATTTCTCTATTCCGACACTTGAGCCCGTTGAACCTCATGTGTCAAAAAACCGTATAAGTGAATAGGTCAGGAATTACAACGTTTTTCTGACCTACAAAAAAAGGAGGAATAGGACATGTTTGGACCAACCACATTTATATTGTCCTTTATTAACAGGCTGCCGTCAGGGCAAATCTTCACCACACGTGATTTACTGCACACTGCCTGGCGTGCTGCTGTTGATAAGGCTCTCAGCCGTCTGGTTGCCAAAGAGTACATAATCCGGTTATCCCGCGGTGTTTTTATCCGCAACGACTATCAGGTGCTCATGCCTAGTATAGAGAAGATTGCTCACGTCAAAGCTGAGTCCTTTGGGAAACATATCCTTTCTCATGGTGCTGACGCGGCCAAGCAACTCGGACTCACAGACACCGGCAACAATGAGCTTACCTTTTACACTACAGGCGCGAGCAGCTCTTTTCGGGTCGGTACAATGATAATTTATTTCAAGAGTGCCTGCCCCCGCAAAATGCACCTGAGCGACAGTAAAGCAGGACTTCTCATGAGAGCTTGCTGGTTAATCGGTAAGGAAAGCTGTACGCGAGATCTATTTGATCGAGCCGATTATTATTACAATCGCCAGGTGAAGCAAGAACTG
>CAILLX010000044.1 GCA_903835185.1 uncultured bacterium
AGCAAAAAAAGGCCAAAAAGTGCAAAAAGCGACCAGAAGAGGTCGCTTTTTGCACTTGCTAAGATGGGGGTGGTCAGGGCATGTCACAAAAGATCAACGACGCCCTGGACATCCCCTCCCTTATTATGAACTACCATCCTTTAGCGATAATAGAAGTTTAGCGATAATAGAAGTTCAGCTGTGCTGAGAGTGGAAAAATAAACCGGCAGAAAGGCAGAGAGGAAAGTGAGTTGCAGAGCCGTTATTCAGTTGGATCTTTAGTCTCATCAATTCTCTTGTTGCTGATCGCTGCTGCTTGGAGTGCTGGATTTGCGGCTGAGGAGACTGTTAACGGGCAGATTGAGCTGGGCGACAGCTTCATGAGCACTGACAGATTCGACCGAGCAATTGCTGCTTACAAAAGAGCCGTCAAGGTAGATCCGCAGAGCTCGATTGCTCATCAAAGGTTGGGCAAGATTTGGAGCTTGACAGGTAAGCTTGGCACTGCTGAACAAGAAGAACGCCGCGCTATTCAGTTGGATGATAAAGATGCGCTTGCTCACAGCAACCTGGCAATGATTCTCGGTATGGAGCAACATTATGCCGATGCGGTTGCAGAGGCTCGTATTGCGGCTTCCCTTGACCCGACAGACTCGTTTGTCTACCGAACTATGGGTGTGGCTTTGGCCAGTCTTGGACATTACAACGAGGCGATAGGAGCGTATCAAAAAGCAATTGCGCTGGAGCCATATAACGTCAACGCCTACCTTAATTTGGGAGCCACCTTAGGAAGGATGGGTGATTATGTCAATGCAGCCGAAGCTTATAAGGACGTTCTGATTTTAAGACCCGACTCTGTGGCTGCACACCTCGGTCTTGGGGCAGCTTTAGGCAAGCTTGGAGATCTACCCGAACAGATTGAGCACTACAAAAAGGCGGTGACATTGTCACCCAGCAATGACAACGCCCATGGCCGGCTTGGCTGGGCATTGTATCGATCCGGCAACTGGCGTACTGCTTTCCGGGAAGGATGCACTACTAACTGGCTACGATTATGTAAGCACGGACCTCAGTATCTGCAGTTCTTTCTCTCTTTATGGGCTGCGGTGTTCCTTCTCTTTGGTTTGCTCTTCGCTGAGCTAATTTTGGGTTCACGCGTTCAAACATTACCTGGTGAGCAAGTCATCAAGTCGTATTTTCTTACCTTTTATAAGGAACGTCCGGGTCGTTTTGCTATTACTGACAAGCGACTTGTGTTTGTACCAGAGATGTTTTCTCGCTGGTTCGGCTCTGCTGTAGTGAGTATTGAGCGCGAGCAGGTAGGGACTATCGAGTCTAGCGCCACCGGCGGAGCCAATATGTTAGTTCTTGAGTTGAAAGATGGCACTATTCACCAGTTCAGAATTCCACTTCTTGTCCTAAAGCCTCTTATGGATGCGTTGGCTGAAACCGGTACTGAAACCAAAGCTGAGGCGCCCACAACAGTTGCTGCCAGGTCGCTTGCCTCGATGGCTGCTCGCGTCACTGGAGAGCACAAGGCTCCAAGTCCTTTTGCCGGTTCGGGAAGTGACGCTGAGAGCTAAGTTTGGCAGAAAGGGCGAGATCCTGGATTACTGTTTGGCGTGATTTTAAGATTATTTGGGTAGTTGTCATTGTCTAGTCGCCAGGACGATTTGTCGCTTTAGCAGAGCTGAAAGTGAGTGCGCTCGAAGAGGCTGATAATGTATATTATGTTTCATTTTCGGTAGTTGTGTCCGCAATGCCATGGTGCGCAATGGTTTGCGGACGCAATTTTTTACGCCCCCACGACGCTCGCAAAAGAAACTAGAGGTCGTTTTATCCCTTAAAAGAGAAATAACCATCTTGCGTTTTCCTGCTTGTCATTGATCCAACCAGTCTGCTTCGGCTGCAGTGCAACCTGTGAGCACCATCCATGAGAAGCTCAAGACTTCAGCGCGAAACTGTATCAGAACGCTCAGCAGTCATAGATTCAAGCTCAGCAAACATGCCTGCCAACTCTTTAACCATCTCGGCTACGTTCTGGTTGATTTTCTGGAGCTGTATGCCAATCTCGGTGGCATTCTCACTATTACTGGTGTTTAGGTTGAACAAGAGATTGCTCAATCCATCTTCCTGGTCCTGGAGCAAACAATCAATTTCATCGGCAAGCTTCTTAGCGCGAGATTCTTGAAGTTTGACAAGCCGGTAATATCTTTGCGCTTCTGCAAACTTCTGCTGGCTTTGCCGGTCACGCAATCTGAGAAAATCGTCAAAAGTCGACACCAGATAGTCCAGTATTCGTTTGCGATCCATCGTATTTATGAAGTTGTGGTCGAAGAAACATACACCTGTCTGCGGGTCACACAACGACTGGGCGTCCTGATCCTTTGTTTGCACCACATTCTCTATGCGTGATATTAGATACTCAGGGTTGACCGGTTTGCTTATAAAGTTATCGGCACCGCTGCGAAGCCCGTCGATTAAATCTTTGAGTTCATTTAGAGCTGTCACAAGGATTACAGCTGTGTTCTTCTTATTGCTAACTTGCTTTATCTTCTTACAAAGTTCGTAGCCAGAAATACCTGGCATGATGACATCTGAGATAACTACATCAAAATGTGACTGGCAGAAGCGCTCATAGCCAGATGGACCATCACAAGCAACTTCAACGTGATAGCCATGTTTGGACAGGATGCCTTGTAACAACCGTGCCTGAGTCGGGCTGTCTTCCACTATCAGGACTCTGGTTTGTGTGTCTCCCTGGTTCATTGGAAAACCCTCTTTGTTTTGCCATGCAGTCACTAGAAGATCAGTTTGGATCGCCTCTTTCCTGCCAACCCTTCTTGCCACATTAGTGTGCCCACTAACTGCATCTGTGTCCACCACCTATCACATCAACATGATAGATCTCTTGCAGAATGTCTGCCTCCGAGCGTAGTGGTATGTAAAGGTAGAAGCAGAAGAGTTGCTCTTTCTGGCGGAACAATCGAGGGTATACGGCTAGAGTAGAAAACCCAGCTCATTGCAGCTGCAACGGGCGTTTCAGGATATTGAAAACGTCAGGGTCAAGCCAACCGTGACCGATCAACAACTCAGCCAGCTCCTTGTCAAAAGTGCGCTGCTCAATGAGAGCGATGCGCACCATGTCTTCCGTCACTAATCCGAGCGCTATGAGTCGCTGTCCAATCCTGTGCGGTAGATCGACTGGTAAGGTAATTAACTGTTGACCCAGCAGCAGTCCGTCCAGCTCAGCCTGCGTTATCAGGAGATTTTCTTGCATAATCTGCCCGATGGGAAGATCAAGCTTGGTTTGACTTTCAATGGCGTTATTCAGGTCGTCTAGAGTGATAATCCCAGCAGCAACGCACAGCTGTCCAAGCTTGGGCTGCATCTCTGTGGCTTCAACGTCGTTAAGCCACAGTTTCCAGGCATGCTGATACTCAGAGAGCCTTTCTGGGTTGCTTAATGTTTGGTAGGACTGCTCCACAGCAGCAAGGCATTGGGCAGCTTGAGCTCCACCGAGACTACAAGGCTCCAATTGAAGAGCGGCTAGCTGGTGGCGTAAATGGGAGTATGCTGCATTGACAGCCTCATCGCAAGCATTTTCGTCCAACCCTAGAACTGTGTATAAGCTGTACAAGTGTCCCCCATTAAGTAGCTGCTAGCCATGCTGTCCTTGTACAGAATACACCAGCATTCTTCTTGCACACAGGTTGATGATCGGCAATACAACCAGTGCATCGGTCGAACAGTGAACAATATGCGCCTCGTCGGCAATACAACCAGTACTACAGTCTAGTACGTGATTAGCTGTGTAAACAATACGACTGATGTACCATTGCACAAGTGCACCTGCCGCATTGTGGACTTGTGCAATGGTACACAATACGACAGGTGCTACCGTCAAATACTCGAGCAGTGAAGTTATTGTCTTGATATAAACATAAGTATTGAGCAATGTTCGACTGCATAGTAGAAGGCTGGAAGATCATACAGCTACCAGCCGACATCTTAAATCTTCTTTGTGATGTATCGCTAGAGTCGGCTCCACTGCCGCCCACACTTTGTTAAGATGGTCGCCGGACTCGTGGCGGAGAATGTGCATGAAACAGCAACAAATAGCTTCCATAATCGTAGCTGCCGTTTTTCTATCGGTGCTCTTTGCCTATTTCGGACGACCGAAGGCTCCTTTGCTCGAGCTCGTGTCGGCCAGACAGGAGCTTCCTGATCTATCAGAACACCTGCCAGGAGACAGAGGATTAGCAGATCGCGTAACCAAATCATACGGACTGGCGCTGGTGTTAGTAAGAACGCCTTACGCTGCCAGCAACGCCATTGCGCTTGAATCTCTAAGAACCTGGGCTGAAGAGCATTTTGAGAAAGAACCTGGTTTCCTGCATCCGATTGCGCTGGAAGAGGAAAGTCATCGCGCCAAAACAATCATTGAGGCACCATTTTTCACTGTTGGTGCTTATATCTATTATGGATTCCAGGGAATTGTCGGTGAGCGCTTGCAAGCTCAGATTGCGCAGTTCCATAGTTCCCGAGCATACAACACTTTTCGCACTGCCTATTTCGATCTCTTTGGGACAGATGCTGACTCTGCCGCATTAATGGCACGCTATCAGTCCGAGCGGGCCCAGCTGGCGGTAGACGTTGTCTTGTGGAGTCTCATCTGGGTTGTCGCTGCCAGTGCCGGACTTATCTATGTTTTGAGTGGAAAGCCAGGTACTCGTTTCAACAGATTGCGCACAGCGTTGTCTTATGAATGGCTTCTGCTCGCAAGCAGCTACCTGTTAATTGCTGTCGGCGAAAACCAGATTACAATGTTGATATCAGCTGTGGTGGCAGGTGGAGTCGGGCTGTTTCTACGCAGGCCGTTCCGATTGACCTGGCAAGGCACCGGCGAACTGAAGAGCGAAGCTATTACTATGCCGTCCGGCTGGATTGCAGTTGCTCTCTGGCTGACAGTTAGTCTTGTGACCATTCAAGTGCTTACATGGATTCGAGCTGGCACATTGGCCAATCCGGATCCAGTCACACTATTGCTCTCAGCCATCTCCGGTGACTTTCTCCACGATCCATCCCACGGCAAGCGCAATATCATGCGGCTAACCGCAGTTGTCTGGCTTACTCTCAGTCTCTGGACTGCAAGACAGTCGCGGCGCGATGCCGTAGCTTTTCGAGAGGCTGAAAAGGCCCTGGCGTCTCTACACGGACCGATTGATCCTTAACCTCACCTAGGAATCGTTCGTCTGTGTTGGTATAGATGCACGGACTCATCGTGACAGTCGCCTTGGTTCCTGTTGCTATAATGCCGGAGGCTTTCTTACCACTAGGAACATGGATGCACGAGGTAAGAGCACTCACACAACTGGTAGCATCGACACCTTTGAAGGAGGAGCAGGTGTTTACTGCAATGAGCAATAAGACGTTTTTGCTACTGGGCGGCTATGGTTATACCGGTGCTTGCCTTGTTCCACTTCTATTGCAGGAGACCAATATTCGCATAAGGGTTGCAGGGCGCAATCTCGAGAAGGCTAAGGCGGCGGCGAAGCACTGGAACAGGCTGTTTCCCGGAGATAGGGTTGAGGCGGTGCGCGCTGACGCTGCGGATCCAGAGAGTCTCAGGCAAGCATGCAGTGGCATTCATTTTGTGCTGGTTGCTTCATGTACAGCCAGATTTGCTCGCAATATAGCTGTGGCAGCTCTGGAGTCCGGGGCTGACTATCTGGATGTGATGTTCCCACAGTCCAAGTTGCCTTTGTTGCGTTCTCTGGCTGATCGCATGACAGAGGAAGGACGCTGTTTCATTACTGAGGCTGGTTTTCATCCAGGGTTGGCAGCAGCGCTAGTACATTATGCAAACCAGCACTTTCTTCTGCGGAGATAGCAACTTGACAGCATTTTGGACAGCACTTGTTTATGTGTTCCTTGCCGAGATGGGCGATAAGACCCAGCTGATGACGCTTGCATTTGCTGCTCGCTATCGCGGTCGCGTTGTTTTAGCTGGTGTCTCTATTGCTACGGCCTTGATCAACTTGATTTCGGTAGGATTGGGAGTTGGAGTCGGCAAGCTCTTGCCTGTCTTCTGGATAAACATTGTTGCCGGACTGGCGTTCATTGCCTTCGGAATCTGGGAGCTGAAGCCGGAACACGAAGGCAAAGATAACATTGCTGAGAGCCGTTTCGGACCATTAATGACTGTGATAGTCGCCTTTTTTGTTGCCGAACTGGGTGACAAGACTATGCTCGCAGCAGTAGCCATAGCCAGTCAGCATTCGCAGTACGTACTTGTCTGGTTGGGCAGCACTATCGGACTGGTGGCATCCAATGCATTGGCGATTGTTGCCGGCAAGCTCGTTAAGGACCGCCTATCGGCGGAATGGCTCAAGATAGGCATTGCAGCTGTTTATATCATCTCGGGACTGGCCGCCCTGGCGCAAGCAGTGATGCAGCATGCCGGTGCTACCTCTGGTGCGTAGCCGTCGCTTCGGGCGTGTATGTCCATTTTAACTCCACTTGCCCATGTCCGCCATTGCCGGTGAGAAGCACAGTGAAAGGTTGGGGTGCGTGCGGGATTGGCTTTGGCTTACCGTAATAAGGGTACCCGGCAGGAGAATTCAAACGTGAGTCAACAAGTATTGAACAAGTAGTGGAAGGTTTAGTAGGACCTTGATCTGGTCTGTTAATACACACACCTGCCTTTTTTTCATCACCTTTCTTAAAGTCGGTCCAGCAATGTCCTACGACATTATAGGCTGCCCAAACATCTCCTCCAGCGGCAACTGACGAGCAGGATAGTTGAAGCAGCACTTCTTGCTCAGAGTGTACCGTCTCAGGAAGGGCAGTAAAAGTGAAGCTACTGCACTTAACCTTAACCCGTTTCTCCATATCGAAGTAATAAAAGTCGACATGGTTTCCGCTCAATTGCATAAACCCAGACCGAGTCATTGGCAAAAGGCAACTCTCATTCACTTCCGGACCAGAGCGCTGGAACTCATAGACATTGTTTGGTGTGGGCGGCGTTGAGCGCGGTTTGAGCCTAACAGTCATAGTATATGGTTGGTTGTCTTGCGAACGTGGACCACTTCTCAGGTCAACTTGTTCTGTCTCATACTGAGGATGTGAAGCCCTTACAGCTAGATGGTAAGTTCTGCCATCAAAGATAAGCCCAGAAGAATTATCGTTAGCTAGTTCCATAAACTCCGCCTTCCCATTAACATCTGTCTTCTGGCTTGTCCACACCTTGCTGGCAGGTGCCGATGTTGATGTGACTGGCATAAGGTCTACCTGGGCTCCTTCAATCTTGCTATGGTTGTCAGATCGTTCGACCGTAATAATAACGGGCGGTAGCTTTGCTGAAAGGACCTCAAAAGGTATTGAGCCCAGCGCAACTTTGGGAATATCGGCAGCACTGAGCGCGTAATCAAAGTCAAACTTTCCACCAGTAGTGCCTTCGTAATTGAAACTTTGATTGGCACTGTGTGTTGGATAGGTGATTTCTTCAGTTGCCATGCCATGATCAATAGCCGATTTTGGTCTACCAGCAACATCAATATCCCTCTTGAGGTGAACCTTTGAATCAGCATGACCCTGAAGCTGGTAATCAAGCCGAAGCCTGAAGTTAGTTCCTGCGGCACCCTTTTCTGGAGTAACGCAAGCATTGCAAATGGCAATAATAGCTGGACGATTTAGCTGCGACCTCGCCTCCTGTATTGGTCTGGCTGCGTATGTTGCAAAATCTGTATCGCTGAGTCTCTTCTCAATATCAGGCGAAGAATCGAAATTGGGCACCCAACTTGCCAGGTAAGGATAATTATGGCAAGTGAACCAATTGTGCAGGGCTGTACTTGTCCGTCCACCGTATTCCATTAGTATCGCCAAATCTGCTGTGTCTGGATCATCTGACCAGGCAGCAAAACACAATGGAATAAAGCTGTGGTACCACATACCTATCTTGTCGCCTGCCTCTGTTCTCATATTCCTGAGCTTACTGACAAATTCGCCGAAGTAGGCTGGAAAAGCATATTGCCTTCCCCGCGAGAGTTCACCAGTGCCTTTGTCTCTTGCCGCGCGCCCTTCCTCTGTAACTTCCTTGAGAAGATTGTGTGCGGTGAGTACTGCCAGTGGGTAATTCTTGTTGCATACAGCTAATGCCATAGGAAGAATATCCTCCTGTGATAGCTTCCCAGCACTTGCTAATATCTTTGCTGAAAGGAGCGGCTCATATGGTGCCGTCAGAACGCAGTACGGATTCTTAACCTTGACCTTAGCACTGCGTTGATCGCTAGGACTGACTGAATGGAACATTAAGTCCAGGAACGGTCCTTCCACATGGACTAATTTCGTGAGTTTGAAATCTAGATAACATAAAGCCTCGCCATGTTTGCCTTTTGGCAGTGAAAAGTCAATGTTATTAATATCGTTAATCACAGCATCAGCGGTCTTTTTTGCATGGTCGATCCCGCTTAATGTAGAGGTTGGTGGAGCCAATTCGCTGCCGTCTCCACCAATAAACTTCAGATAATTAGCGTCGTCAAATAAGGTCCTCTTTCTACCACCATTGGGAGGATTGTTGCTGGCAGGCAGTACTTGTCTGCTACGCGCAGGCAAAGCAGCAGGACGTTTGATAGGTCTGGGTGGCGATTGTCGCACCACATCAGGCACAGGCGAAGACACAGGTGGCTGGCTCAGCGAGGGAGCCTGCGTGCTGGCAGGCGGCTCTACAGGCTTAAGAGGAAGCCACCACCAGGAGTTATCCGGCGTGTCACTGGTCGGCGGTGCCCACCTGTCCGGCGGGTTATTCGACTCTCCCGGCTCCGCCTTTGATGCTAAGAAGAAACAGCGGTCATGACCAGCCCCAGGCAACCTTGCAGCAGACTTGAGCTTGCTCAGTGCATGCAGTGTTGGACCGCCAAGTAGATTGGATTGGTGCTCAGTTACTGGTTGTGCGCACACGTTGGAAGGGGTTATTCCACTGATGCAGGCAACAAGTACCAGGCTAAGTATCTGCAAAAGGATTATTGCCATATGCCTGATTTGCCCCTTGAAAAGTCTCTGCAAATTACACTCTTTCCCTGATTAAACCCAAATCTTGCTGCTTTTAACAGCTTACGATAATCACTAAGTTCATTGTTACAGTCAAAGCAATTCATGTTGACTTTGCATGGTGCTTCCGCTTAAGCTATCTTCGTTGAGATAAAAGGAATTGATTAGTGTTTAGCACATTTGCCAGCCAGAACCTTCGCAGTCGACGCAGCTTGAGAGCTCGGGGTGTGGTTGGCCTATCATAAAGTAGATCCATCAACACAATTGTGACCCCGAGTTTGTTATGAATTCGGGGTTTTTGTTGTCCTGATTTTGAAACCTATAGCACCCAAGGAGCGATAGAGATGTCCAACGCAATACTTGCAGAATCACAGTCCACGCACATGGCGTCTCGTTTAGAAAAGTCTTGGTCGATGAAAATCCAGCCCAAGCACAAACCGCGCACATGCAACATCTTTGGCATTACAGATCTGTTGTAAGAATAAACACAAGGAGACTACAAATGAATAGGATTCTGTTGGCCTACAGTGGTGGGCTGGATACGTCATGCATTCTTGTATGGTTGAAGGAGAAGTACAAGGTTCCTGTCATTGCTTATTGTGCTGATGTAGGACAGGATGATGACTTCGAAGCAGTGTCAGTGAAAGCACTTAAAGCTGGAGCGCAGAAATGCATTGTTGACGATCTCAAACAAACGTTTGTAACTGACTACATTTTTCCTGCCATTAAGGCAAATGCAATATACGAAAGTGTCTATCTGCTGGGAACATCACTTGCTCGCCCATGCATTGCCAGCGGCATGATCACAGCAGCGCTCAAGGAAGGGTGCGATGCTATCGTGCACGGTGCTACTGGTAAAGGCAATGACCAAGTACGCTTCGAACTGGCCGTGTTGGCGCTTGCTCCGCAGTTGAAGATTGTTGCACCATGGAGAGAGTGGGAATTTGATGGACGGGAAAGTCTGTTTCAGTATGCCGAGAAAATGGGCATACCGCTTCCAGTGACTAGGGAAAAGCCCTACTCTATGGATGCCAACCTTATGCATATAAGCTACGAGGGCGGAACCCTGGAAGACCCTTGGGCGCCACCGCCTGACGATATTTATTTATGGACTACTAATCCCGAGCAGGCGCCAGATGATCCAGAGTTTGTCACCATCGATTTCGTTGATGGAGAGCCGACAGCAGTGAACGGGCAGCAGATGACACCAGTGAAGCTGCTGCAGACCATAAATGAAATTGCTGCTTTACATGGTGTGGGAAGAGTGGATTGTGTTGAGAATCGCTACATTGGTATCAAGTCGAGAGGAGTATACGAGACTCCGGGAGTTACCGTACTTAACCAAGCCCATAAAGCAGTTGAGTCGCTAACACTGGATCGGGAAGTGGCTCACCTGAAAGAAAGTATCTCTCAGCAGATATCAACACTGATTTATAACGGCTACTGGTTCGCGCCGGAGTGCAAGCTACTCTGGAAACTAATCGAAGAGTCGCAGATTGGAGTTACAGGCACAGTCAGATTAAAGCTGTACAAAGGCAATGTCATGGTGGTCGGCAGAAAAGCACCGGTTTCTTTGTATGACGAGAAAATCTCAAGTTTTGAGAATATGAGTGCTTTTCATGCGGCTGATGCAGGTGGATTCATAAACATATCAGGACTGAGGCTAACAGCATGGAGTAAGAAAAATGGAAGTCTTGAGAAAAGCATTCAAACAACCGTTTGATCCGGAGCTAGTTGATTTTGTTGCATCAGTGGTTGATGATCGGGAGCTGATCGTAGCGGACCTCACAGGCAGTATGGCGCATTGCGCCATGCTAGCCGAGGAGGGGCTGATCACGCAGGGACAGGCATCAGTGATTACGCAAGGGCTCTCTTCGCTTCTGGCAGCTGCAAAGGCCGGTAAGCTTGAGCTAAGACCCGAGTGGGAAGATGTTCACATGAATGTGGAGAAGCAACTGGAGGCGATAATTGGCAATGATGCTCTTCGCCTTCACACGGCTCGGAGCAGAAACGATCAAGTAGCTCTCGATTTCAGAATATATGTTAGCGAGCAGACGAAACTTCTCAAAAACTTTGTAGCTGGTTTACAGGCTGCCCTACTCAAAAAAGCAGCCGAGTATTCCAGTGTCGTGATGCCCGGATATACACATCTGCAGCCAGCTCAACCAGTGTTTTTTGCTCATGCCATGCTGGCTTTCTACGATATGTTTGATCGCGACATCTCACGACTTGATCACTCTGGTTCAGCAGCAGCAGTTTCGCCTCTTGGTGCCGGCGCGCAGGCAGGGACTGCGCTGGCTATTAACACTCGTTCGACTGCCGATAAAGTCGGCTTCCCTAAGGTGTTCACCAATTCGATGGACGCCGTCTCGGATCGTGATTTTGCTGTCGAGTTTCTTATGGCGTGTTCTCTGGCGTCCACCCATCTGTCACAACTGGCTGAGACGCTAATCATCTGGAATACAAAGGAATTCGCCTATATCGAATTCTCTGACAGCGTTACCACGTCATCTAGCCTGATGCCGCAGAAGAAAAATCCAGATCCGGTCGAACTTGTCAGAGCAAAGTCAGGAGTCTCATTTGGTGAACTAATCAATTTGCTTGTAGTTCTCAAAGGATTGCCTCTGGGATATAACCGCGATTTGCAAGAGACAAAGTCGCCTGTGATTCGTGCCTCCAGATCCTTAGGAGCTAGCCTGGCAGCAATGACAGTAGTAATAAACGCATTGAAGGCTAATGCTGTCAATATGATGAAAACTGCCTGCGATCCTGAGTTGATGGCTACTGATCTGGTCGAATACCTTGTGTTGAAGGGTGTGCCCTTTCGGGAAGCTCATGAAGCTGTGACGGCAGCAGTGCAAGCAGCACGCTCACTGAAGTGCGAGCTTTCAGAACTTCCTCTGGCAGAGTTCAAGCAGACTTGTGCCGATTTTGCCGCTGACGTTTTTGAGATTTTCGATCCGATTAAGTCTGCCGCCTCCAAGCTCTCTGCCGGTGGCACCGGAACCATAGCCGATATACTGGCATCCAAGCTTGTGCCACACTGAGGTGACATAGACCTTTGCCCCGCCTCAGCACGGGCGCCTCATGCCTTTGCCCCCGGTTAAACGTCTGTGTTTCGGAGGAGTTTCAGAGGCTGCTTAAGGCTGCCTTCTGATCAAGTGTCTTTTAATGTAATGAGGAATAATTAAGTACGCTGCGCCTGCCATCAGCATTGGCATTGATTTGATGCCATAACGTCAAGAGAATGGCTGCCTAATATCGAGCACATTAACGCCTTACACACATTTTCTATGAGAAACTTGACTGAATCTTGATACGTTGCTGAGTAATATAGCCTGTTGGTACGTTTGAATTATTTGGGAATCTTGATCTATGAAAGCATCTTTTGTTATTTGGACAGTGGCTCTTTTGTGTTTTATACAGAACACTGCATTAGTTGCCCGCGCTGATTCTGCAGGCGGTGCTGCTACAACAAGTGAGGCAGGCGCGAACGCAGTAGTAATTCCAAAACAGATTCTCAAAACTGGTGTCAGCTTGACCGACCATACGCTGTCGCCAAATTCGGTTCAGTTAGCAAATACAATAGGACTAATGTCCATTTTGGAACGCATGCAGTCGCTGCGCGCACGAGTTGATTCGGCAGGAAGTGCGCCCACACTGGAAAGCCTTAGTGCTAGACAAGATTTGTGGGATGCATCACAAAAGGCCAGTCTAATCATTCAAAAGACTGATCTTGAGGTTGATTTTGCTTGTGCTGAAATGTGTGCCGAGCTGCAGGTGTATAACGAAATCCTTGCCACATTCACAGGTAAGCGCGATACAGCACTGGCCCGTACTAATGCTGGAAGTTTCATTGCCAATGGCATCTTGTGGGCAGTGTGTGAATCACTAACTATTCCTACTTATAAGTTTCCTAAATATGCCATTCCTTCCGGGATAATTGGCATTCCTGCCGGCGTTATACCTTCTATTATGTCGCTGTATACTTTCAGGCAGATTAATGGGCCGAAAATGACTTCGGAGGCAGAACCTAATATGCTTGCTAAGATTTTCGGATATCCGATAACCTGTTGTTGCGACTACCCACGATCAGTCTGGGAGTTCCTTAACCAGGTTCCTGCCAATGCTCCGGCAAGCAAGAGCAGACGTGACCAGTTAATAGATCGCTGGATTACTGATTCGAACATACCATCTTTTAGTAACAGGCATTCGAAACAGCAACTGGATATCCTGACTGCCAGCGTCTGTCAGCGCAACGGTCTTTCAATTGCCACTCTGTCTGCTCGCCAGGTCATGCTTCAACAACTTTCTGCAGAAGTTCTCAAAATGAAGCAAATGCTGCTGGAGCTCACAATGGCTGTACAGGGAGACAAGCAGCTTACAGCAATGGAACCAGGTATCGACGACAGCGCCGCACATATAGCTGCAGGCATGGTTCCTTAATTGCTCTTGCTCGCGATCAACAGTATTGAATAGTGCACCGGACAGCTCAAGGTCAGGTGTCTATACAGGGACCGAGGGAAACCGGCTGGTAAGCACAGTTCGAGATGGTCCAACCAGACCCAGTTCCAGCAACTTGGACTCAAGAGCTATATCGCCCCGGTGTCCCTCAAAAGTAATGCGCCCCTGCTCCATGATGAGTACTCGTTTGACACGTTCTGGCAACAACCACACATCGTGAGTTACCCACACAACACTACTACCCTGTGCCACCACAGAGCTCACCATGTCCATTAACGCTGTGGCGTTGCGGTAATCCAGTCCGCTTGATACTTCGTCGCAGAGCAACAACTTAGGCTGGAGCGCAAGCACCGAAGCAAATGCTGCCCGTTTGCGTTCACCAAAGCTCAGCCTGGTCAATGGAAAATCTGCTAGCCCGGCAATTCCAACGCTCATCAACAGCGCCTGGCTACGTTCAGCCATCTCTTTGCTGCTTGCTCCATGCCGCTTGAGCCCCCAACAGATATCTTCAGCTGCAGTAGCTCCAACTAATTGATCTAGCGGATCCTGGAATACGAGCGCTGTTCGGCTATCCACTCTTGATGAGAGTGTTTGACCATCCACCACACCACCAAAACGCACCATGCGCCCAGTGCCAACCGGCAGCAGTCCGACAATTGTCTTAAGCAGAGTGGTTTTGCCGGAGCCGCTTGCACCTACCACAGCAATCCATTCGCCTTTAGCAAGCTCAAGATTGACATCCTGCAGTCCTACACGACCATCCTGGTAAGAATTACTAACAGATTGCAACATCAGCATCGGCAAACTGTCTGCTGTCTCTTTCCCTGGCTGCCTGAGTTGCTTGCTCTCTTCCACGTGCAAGCAACGCTCAAAAGACCTGGCAATTGCACTTGCCAGTATTATTCCAAGAGCGCTTATTCGTCCGCGACCTCTGATGTCGGGACGAATAGCCACTGCTTCGGATAGCCTCTGACATTCCTGCAGTAAAATCATGGCGCTGCCCAGGGCGCTGTCAGCATACTCAATAGTCCATTCCGGGCAATGGATGGTACGCAATAACCCTTTAAAATCAGCCCAGGATGAATTGGCACCAAACCAGCCCAACCAGACCAGTCCGCTTGCTGCCCGCAAACCAACTAAATAGCCAGTTCGAGCGTCATTGGCTGCCAGACCGCCGAGCCCCAATAAGACCATGGTGATAGCAGCCGCTGCCGATAGAGCGCCCAGACGGCACCTGCTGCGCGCCTCCACTGCCACAGCAAGGAGACCCGCCAGGAGCATAGCAGCTTGCAATGGAATGCTGTGATTGAGAGCTCCGGCAAGAACGAACAGCACAGTCACAGTCAGTCGGATGGCAGTACTGTGTAATGAGCCCCTCTGACTAAAAAGCGTGTCTTCGTATTCTTTCTCGTATTCGCTGCTCATTTGCTGGCTGCCGTCCTCCGCAGCCTCTCCCAGAGGGTGCCTACAAAAAAGCCGCTTACCAGTCCTGCAATTGTGAAGAACGAGGTCTCCAGCTCGCTGTTATGCTCGAGCCACGGCATCCAACTGTGTGCAGTCCGTGGCAGCGCTCCATACAGGAGATCATCCACTCCCTGATATGGCGCTGCCTGGGCTATTGCCTGCATGCTGGCAAAGACCATAGCCAAGAATAACACTAACGCCACAGCGTTGGCAGGGACGGCAAGGACACCAATCCTGAGCTTTGCTGGCACCAGGGCTTCACAGCGGGATGAAAGCGCCTTCACCAGGGACACGCTGACCAGAGATTCCATCACTGCAAGCGGTATTTGCACTGGAGCCAGAGCTGCCAGCACTAGGCAGAACCAGTGCATAAAGTGTGCCTTACTTGCCAGTGCCAGAGAGACCATGCCAGCATCAGTCAGGTAGACCAGGGCATCGGCTGCTCCACAGGCGCAGGCAATGGCTACTGCCGCCGGAAGTTTCATCTTTAATAAGACCCGGCAGATTGTCCAGGCTGCAAATGGACCCACTACCCCAAGTGTAAAGACATTAGCGCCCAGGCTGGAGAGCCCGCCATGCCCAAGAAACAAGGCTTGAATCAGGAGCGCAACCAGGGTGGGGAAAATCACCTTAAGCGGGGATAAGATCAAACCCACTACCGGCGTGGCACACATGTGGGCCGTCACTCCAATACCAGGGATGGGGATGGGGACACATGTGAGAGCAAATATGAGTACGGCTGAGAGCTTTTGCAAGGTCCTCTCCTCGGGAGAGCCATCAGTCCAACTCTTGCGCAGAGTCAAAGCGCTAGCCACAACGAAGGGAGCGCTTACTGCCCACCAGGCGGCGGCATGTGGGAGAGGCAATAAGCCCTCACAGATGTGCATGTCAATCCCTCCAGAGCCAGTAATGCCTTACCAAAACGACAGGTGTTCTCAATACACTAGGTTCTTTAGCCAGCAGCTGGACTACATCATGCTTCGCAGACAACTGGACAAGGCATTCATAGCAAAACCTCCTGGTGGTCGTGTACCAGGAGGAAACACCAAAGCAGTAATCTGATTTGGTATTCCTCCTTGCATCGAAGAGAAATACAGTCGACCAAAGTGTGGGTATTCTGGCTCAGGCAGATGCCGTTACAGTTGCGAGACAGCGATGGATTTTCACCATACTTCCCCCACCGATTCCTAACAACAACCACCACCACAAGCCCAGCCCATTCTATTGCACTCCTGACATGGCAGAATTGAGAATATTCTCAGGTTTGTACAGGTGTGCAAGATACTATTACGGCAGCTGAGCTAATAGACTGTTGAATATGACGTCAGAGAAAAAAACAACAAATATTCTTCCAGAGATACTGTGTTTCGCCTGGTCAGTGTTTGGACCTCTTCTCTTATTGCTCACTACATTGTCGGTGCAGACAGTAAATAAAGAATCGCCATGGCTTTTTTTGTTCATTTTTCTCTTCTCTGTTTGCACAGTGCAGTCTTTCTATTTAGCCAGGCATTCCTGGCACAAGCTTGGTGGACAGGTACAAAGTGCGCAAATGTCGGAATCAAACGCGGTACCCTGGTCGTCGCACCGGTCCAGTATGGTGCTGCTCATTTTGCCTGCTCCAGTACTGGCTCTCTGGGTTGTCTATATCTTCTTTTATGCGCAAACACTTTTTTATTTGAATTCTGAGGAACTGTCCGGCTTTACTAAGAATGTCACTTTCCTGGCTTCGCTGGAGTCAGCTGCCTTTGGACCGCCAGGCGCAATCGAAGTCTATCACCAGTGGGGCTTCAAGAGTCTTGAGCAGCGTAATCTTGTTTTGACTGAGTGGTGTTGGGTGAGAAGTCTTCATCAGTTGCTGGCGTACCCGCGCGCAAACCAGTGTCAGGTTGTCGCTGAGCTGGACAACTTTGCTGAGCTGCTCTTTTTGCAAGGCAGGAGTCAGGAAGCCAAGAAGTATTTTAGCCATGCTGTGGCTATCTCCAGCGCTTGGAGCGTTTCCAAACTGTCACATACGAACAGCTCAGATACTCGCAGCTGTGCACATGCAGACATGCGAGCAGCGAGCGGGTTGGCAGGCATTTTAGAAAGTGAAGGCAGTCTGGCGCCAGCGGCTGTACTATACGCAAGGGCGCTGTCAGACGGCAAGCGTGCTGCCAGGCTTGACAGCTCCAGTGCTACTGGAATTGAAGCTGTCTTGTCCACGCTGTACTTTAGACTTGGCAAGCTTGATCAGGCAGAGACGCTCAAATCAATGGCACTTGACTATCAAGAAAAAGCTGTAGGCTTGCGTGCAGGCGCAAGTGACAAGACAGGCGATGCTGCCAGCAGTGGTTGTGAGCTGAGCGAGCGCGCTCAAGTTGCACTGTCCAATTATGCAGAGCTTCTTTATTCATCTGGGAAGACTCAAGAAAGCAAACTGCTTGTCGCCAGGCTTGATGCTATTCAAAAGGCCGCACGTCATGAACTTAATCTCTCCAGGCAAGCACAAGATCAGCTGGTTGAGTTTATCATTGCCTTAACCAAAAATATTATTGGCACCAAATACAATACTGCTTTCAACTCAGACCGGATTGAGTCACTTGTGCGAAGGGGAGAGCTGTCGGATCATGCTCTGCAACAACTCAGGCAGCTGTGCGGTCGCCACGAATGGACCTCTCCTTCCAGAGGCTCTGCCAAGACTGCAACAGCTTTACGTATAGATCAGTTGAGTGTAAGCAATAGAACCAGTGAGGGCGCAGTACCTGTTGAAGTGACAGGTACTGCAGTAATCAAACAGTCAGATAAAGATGGACTGCCTCTTAACGAACGGTTTCGTCTTAAGTATCTTGTGGAGCCTCAAATTGGACGTTCCGGACATCCACTTGTCACACAAATTCAAGATAGCTCGCATGGGTTCAGGCGTTTCGGTGATTGAGCTGTGATAGATGGAGAGGGATTTAAAGAAGCTGCACGGGCACTGTTTGCCAGGGATCAAGCTCATTTTGATAAATCGATTCAATCCTGTCCTGCTGAGAAACGGAGGGTCCTCTGCAGTAACACAGGCAGCAGCTACCGCTATAATTAACAGCTGTTGGCATATTACAACCGGGAGATGAGCTGTGTCATTGTATGGAAATGCATCCAGGCGTCAGTTTCTCAAAGTGATTGCTGCCCTCCTTTCCGGTGGCGCCATTGAGGCAAATTACAACCACAGCGGACAGGCCTCCGAGGCGAGCAGATTCAAGATCTCTGCCTGGACTGGCGATGACTTTCTCCTTGGACACCGAATGCGAGACGGCGCTGCACCTGCGTTTCCTAGCTCCTGTGAGGAGAAAGTCGATTTTGTCATCGTAGGCGGTGGCATGGCCGGGCTTACAGCAGCTCACTATCTCAGAGATCACAACTTTCTGCTGCTTGAGCAGTACAGCAAACTGGGGGGCGAGTCGATTGGCCGCTCCTATCGCGGCATAGACTATTCGCTTGGTGCTGCATATATGGGCTGCGTCGATGGCATTTATGGGGAGCTCATCTCCCAACTGCAACTCACGCCTGTTAAGATGCCATCAACGAGAAACTCCTGGTACATAGAGAAGAAGTGGTTGCCAGGAGTGAGCGGTCCTTTCCAGGCTGGTGTATACAGGGAGTTTGACAGGCTCATTACAGAAAGCAAAAAGGTGTTGGATAGCCTGCCTCAGTATGGTAGCTATCCTGCCTCGCTGTCGCCTGATGTTGCCAAACTCGATTCTGCTGTCTTTGCCTCTTATCTGAAAGGCTACAGTCCCAGGTTTTTGGCGTTGCTTGACGCATTTGGCTTATCTGCACTGTGTGGTGGAAGCAACGCTCTCTCTGCTCTGGCAGGTTTTTACTTGATGGAGGACTTAACTGGCTCAGCCTACCTGTTCAAAGGGGGGAATCCAACTCTGGCATCAGCTCTGACATCCAGCCTAAAAGGATCTATAGGAAGCCGCATCCAGACTTCCTGTTTTGTCTGGAATATAGAGATCAAAGATGGTGCTGCCGAGGTAGTCTACAGCAGCGGCGATGGCAGCGTACACCGTGTCGCCTGCCGCAAAGTAATAGTGGCTGCACCACCTCTGGTGACTGCTCGAATCATTCCTCAACTGGACGACACAGCCAAGGGGCTACTTCTGTCTCACAAGTATGGCTCATATCTTGTCGCCAATTTCTTGATGCGTAAAGCAGTGTTCCACGGCTCGTTCGACAACTGGACCGGTGAGCCATTTAGCTTTACTGATTTTATAATGGCTGAGACGCCGTATCTTGCTGATGGAACCTACCACAGCGGGATGGGCTCAGTGCTCACAGTCTACCAGCCCTACCCGGCACGCTCGCCGGGTCGCACTATATTGCTTGCTGGACAGACAGAGGAGCTTGCTCAATCTTTAGCTAGCCAGTTAGCGAAGCTGGTTGAACAGTGTGAGGGGGATCTTGATGAAGTTGTTCTTACCCGCTGGGGACATGCCATGACTGTAGCTATGCCTGGTTTTTTCACTAGATTGAGCAAGCTTGCCACCATAGATACCGACCCAGTAATTCTGGCTCACAACAGCACAATGGGACTACCGTCTGCCGAGTCGGCAATTGCCGCTGCTCGCCGTGCCGCTGATCATGCGCTGGGCCGAAAGGTCAATTGAATCGCAATCGATCTTATGACTGCGGCTTGGTTGCCGATTTACCTGTGCCAGAAGGCTTGCCAGATGTCTCAAACATCTCGACAGGAGCAAAATACTCCAGTTCCTGCTTCACCTTGTCTGCATCGCCAACAACAACAATCGTCATGTTGTCTAGTTTGATGTCCTTACGTGCCACAGCACGCACTTCATCAAGGTTGACAGCCATGACTTTATCCGAGTATTTCTCAAGATAATCTGCTGGCAGGTCATAAAGTTGAACTTCGAGGAGCCTCTGAGCCAGTCCGGCTTGTGTCTCAAGACCAAGGGCAAAAGAGCCTACAAGATAGCTTTTGGCATCTTTGAGCTCTTTGTCTGTTGCCTTCAAGTTGCGTATGCGCTCAAGCTCGTATAAGAACTCTTGCAATGATGGACCAGTTACATCAGTGCGTACTTCTGCTTCAGCAGCAAAGAAACCAGGCTGTTTGCGAGCCGCATAGCTGCTGTAGGCACCATATGTATAACCTTTTTGCTCGCGAATATTCAGGAACAGACGTGAATGAGCGGCTCCACCTAATATTTGATTTGCCACCATAAGAGGGAAGTAGTCGGCATCTGTCTTGCTGATCCCGATATTGCCTAGCTTGATGCAAGATTGTACGGAACCTGGGCGGTTTACGAGATAAATCCTCTTGCCTGTGTATTGCGGTGGTGCCGGTGGTTGCAGCTGTGGTAACTGTCCAGCAGACCAGTCCTTGCCAAAAGACTTTTCAATGACAGCCTTGAGATCGGCAGTCTTGAAGTCGCCCACTACAATTAAAACTGCTTCGTTAGGGAGGTAATACTTTTTGTGAAAGTCCGAGAGATCCTTCTTCTGGATCTTCTCCACTTGCTCAGGCTGCGGAGCAACTACACTATAAGGATGTTTGCCGAAAACAACCTGGCAAAAACGCTCTTCAGAAAGAAAGTCAGGCTGACTGCGTTTCATGACCAGTTCTTGAATTAAGTTGGTCTTCTTAAGTGTAAGTTCGTTGTCAGGGAAAGAGGGGTTCTTCACCACATCCGATACCACGTCGAGCAAACGATCGGCATATTTGGAAAGCGCCGATCCAATTAATAATGTGAAGTCATAGTCAGAGCCGCCTTTAAGCGCACCACCAATAAAGTCGATCTCTTCGGCAATCTCCTTGCTGCTGCGCCGGGCAGTCCCTTCAGTTATCATATCGGCAGTGAGACCAGCAACTCCATGGAGATTGTCCGGCTCAAACGAGGATCCTGCTTTAATTCCAAGGTTGATCGTCATAAACGGCACCCGATGATCTTCAACCAGGTTTACTGTCAGTCCGTTGCTCAGTTTGTAAGTAGTGACATCAGCCAGCTTGAACGGGCGTGGCTGCGGTAGAGCAGGTGGAGTGCGGCGCCAGGACTCAGAGGTGCTTGCACCCTTGCTATCGGTGCTTTCAGCTGCTGCTGCAGGTGTCGTAGCTGTCATAATGTATGTCAATGCTCCTAACAAAAAGATCAAGGATAAGCCAAATCTGTAAATGCGGTTGTGAGCTGGTAGCAGATGGAGAGTCAGTTTCTGCTCATCAGTCTGCCCAGACAGAAAAGAGGTCATCATGGTAGAAGTCGACTTTGTCATACTACCCCCTATTTCGCTGAGCTGGACTGGGCTGCCGTGCCTGCTGGCACCGGTTGCACATCTACAACTGTGACTCCTTCATGAGTCAAATATTTGCTGGCAACACGTTGAATATCTTGAGCAGTTACTTTCAAATATGACTCGATATCGTCATCAATCAGACCGGGATTGCCAAAGAACAGCGTATATTCTGCCAGCAATTCAGCCCGTCCTAACGATCTTTGCAAACTGATAGGAGAACCTGCTGAGAAAAGCTCGCGCAACAGTTGATTTTTGGCTTTTTCAAGCTCTTTATCTGATACCGGCTCTTTCTTCAGTCTGTCTACTTCCTGCCAGAAGATCTCGCGCACCTGCTCGGCTGTATGCCCCGGCTTATAGATTACAAATGCCTCCAGTGCTGAAGGACCGCGCCGTTCATCTAGACCTATATCAGCTTTGAGAGCAACCTGATCTCCTTTGATCATCCTTTGATAAAACCTGGATGAATCGCCGGCGGAGAGTATCTTCTCAACAAGTCCGAGAGCATAAGAATCAGGATCTCTGCGACCGGGAGCCTTCCAGCCCAACCAGAAAGCCGGCAGCTGAGCATGATGATCTTCGACCTTGGCATACTTGGGTTTGACCTGTGTCGGCTCGTCTACAGATGGTGTTGACGGCTTTGACTGCTTGGGAATTGAGGCAAAGTATTTTTCAACCAGCCCATGAATCTTCTTGGAATCAATGTCGCCAACTATAGCCATTACAGCATTGTCTGGCGCATAGTAGGTTTTGAAGAACTTGCGGACGTCGGCGACAGAGGAGGCTTCAAGATCTTCAAATGAACCGATAACTGCATGTGCATTGGTCCAGTTGTCGAAAAGCATCTCTTCGAACTGAATAGCTGCAGGAGTATAAGGCTGATTGTCTATCCGAGAGCGCTTCTCTTCCTTGACAGTTTCCAGCTGATTGTGGAAATTTTCTTCAGTGACCTTAAGAGAGCGCATACGATCAGACTCAAGCCACAACGCCAACTCAATTTGATTAGACGGTAGCTTCTCGTAGTAATTAGTGAAGTCATTGTGAGTGGATGCGTTAAGCGAACCGCCAGCTGCTTCAACATAACTGAAGTGCTCTGTTTTGCCGACGTTTTCGGAACCCTCAAACATCATGTGTTCAAACAAATGAGCAAAACCAGATCTACCTTTCTCTTCGTTACGAGAGCCAACGTCATAAACGATTGCCAATGCTGCAGCTGGCGCCGAGTGATCAACAGATAAAATCACGCGCAATCCGTTGCTCAATGTAAAGTCTTCAGTAACCGGTATTAGCGGCTTTTTCATATCGACTGCATTTGCACTCATAGCAACTCCCACAGTTAAAAGAAGGGAAACCAGGACACTCTGCCTTTTACTCATCATCTTCATCTTCGGCTCCAAGCTGCACGGCCGACCAGAAAATGCCGACCACAAGAATTGAAAGGATTGCACCACCAACGCAAATTCTACTTGGCGCACCCAATCTGTTTAGCACACCGTAAAGAGAAATTGCAAGCACAAGGCTAAGCAGGGCTACTATTTGATGGATGGTAATGCGTCTAATTATAAGCACTCTGTTTGATTAGGCTCGGGTGAAACAAGCAGTTGCCAGTGTCGATAGGCATAATGACAGCAAGACCAACCAGTTGCCTTTATGGTCAAAGTACCTGTCCGGTAGTTTAACCGATACGTGCATGCTGTAGTGCTGTGCTGCATGTGCATGCCTTGCGCTCATCAGGAATTGCTTCTAATAAGCGGGTAAGCATGTTCTGCAGCTTGGCTATGTTGTTTCCGAAGACTTTTACGACCTCAGAGTGCGAAACAGGAGCGACATCACCAACCAGCCCCGAGTCGTAATCAGTGATTAGAGAGATGTTGACACAACACATCTCCAGCTCGCGTGCCAGATGCACCTCCGGATACTGAGTCATATTGATAACTTCCCAGCCTGCAGCAGTAAACCATTTTGACTCTGCTTTAGTCGAGAAGCGTGGTCCCTGGATGACAACTACTGTGCCATGCTTGTGAGTCTTGATACCGCTTGCTTCGCCGGCAGCAACTGCAAGACTGCGCAATTCGGGACAGTACGGATCGGCAGCAGATATATGTGTTGAAATCGGACCATCATAAAAAGTATCAACACGCCCGGAGGTACGATCGACATACTGGTCGCAGACGACAAAATCGCCAGGAGCTACATGCTTCTGCAAACTGCCTGCTGCACACGGCGAGATTATTCTTGTCACTCCAAGCGATTTCATAGCCCAGAGATTGGCGCGAAAGTTGATCTTGTGTGGCGGTAGCTGGTGCGAGACTCCGTGTCTGGGCAGGAAGGCTACCTTTTTGCCTGCGAGCATTCCAATTACTAATTTATCGCTGGGAGCTCCATAAGGAGTCTCCACAGCTATCTCTTCGGCTTTGTCCAACAGTTTGTAAAATCCGGATCCGCCAAAAATGCCGATATCAGCCAACCGTTTGTCCACGACGTCTGTACTCCCCAAAATATGCATATAAAATCAGTCTTCCGTTTAGGAAAATTAGTTTTCTATACTAACACTTACGCTGCGCCTTGCCGTTATTGACAGACTCTGCGAAATGCACTCTTGAAAACCCAGTTGCGCACCCTGCGCACCTGAGGGATCATACAGTGCAAAAGTACAGGGTTATCCCGAGGCACGTAATGTGGATAAACTGTTATTATGAAAATTTGTATGGTCTGACTAAAAGTTAGCCTATTATGAAATAAGCAAAATACTGTTTCATATTTAACACGTGAAGCAGGTAAGGTCATGCCGGGCACGTCGTTAGTACATAGAAATGGCAACAAAAATGTGGTGGAAACTAATCCTCGTAGTACCTTTTGTTCTAGCGACCTCTTTAGGCGGAACAAATCTGGTCAACCATTCCGGACTTCTGGCTTTTAAGGGCGGCGAACCTCACTTCAGTCAGCGCGTCTTCTCATTGAACCCGGTTGATCCATCTGGGCTGTACCACAGGGTGTGGCAGCTTATCCATGAAGATTTTTATGATCAGAGCTATGGCGGGCAGTCCTGGAGCCGCTGGGAGCATCGCTATGACGGCAAGCTCAAGACTCTTGAAGATTCTCATAAAGCTATTGAAACGATGTTGTGCAGCCTTGGAGATCGTTATACCCGCTTTCTTGACCGTGACGCCTTTGATGACGAGAAGTTACAGATAGATGCCCACTTGTATGGCATCGGTGTTCAGATTGGTCTGGATAAAGCTCAACGTATTGTTGTGATTGCGCCGATTGAAGGAACGCCAGCTGCGAGGGCTGGGTTAATGCCTGGCGACGAAATTGCTGAGATTAACGGCAAGACAACTAAAGGGCTTTCTGTGGAAGAAGCTGCCAAACAGATTAAAGGTCCAATCAATTCACAGGTCAAACTGACTTTATTGCGCAATAAGACGACTATTCAGGTGACAATTGTTCGTGCTGACATACCTATTAAAGCTGTGCAAACAGCTAAAATCATAAACGACAGCATAGGTTACATCAGGCTGAGCAGTTTTATCTCACAACAGGCCAACAAGGAGGTGCGCGACGCTTTAGGGCAGCTCACAAAAGCTAAGGCTCTTATTCTTGATCTAAGAGATAATCCAGGCGGTCTGCTCACCAATGCTATTGATATTTCTAATATGTTCCTTGACGGTGGCAATATCGTATCTACTGTCGACCGGGACGGGTACAAGACACCAGCAATGTCTGACAATCACCCTCTGACCAGTCAGCCACTTGTAGTTCTTATAAATCAGGGCAGTGCCAGCGCCTCTGAGATTACTAGCGGTGCTCTGAAGGACAACGGCAGGGCTACTCTAGTGGGTCAGTGCACATTCGGTAAAGGTCTGGTACAGGGCATCAACCGTCTTGACGACGGCTCAGGAGTGAATATCACTATCGCCCGCTATCTGACGCCTAATGACACAGATATTAACAAGAAAGGTATTACTCCAGATTATTCTGTCGATCTGACAGAAAAGGATTATCGTGCAGGTAAAGGACCATGGTGGATGGATCCTGATGGTCCAACCACAAAGCGCAAGCCGGAAGATATGAAAGATATCCAGCTGCTAAAGGCTCTTGAGGTTGTTAAGAAGAAGCTTGGGGGAACTTCAGTCGTAGTAGGTGTTAATGGTTGAAAAGCCGGTCGGCTGACTGAATAGAAAGACGGTTCCCATGTCTCATAACACGCAGAGCAGGCAGGATACTGAGTTTGCTGGAGCATCCGGACTGCTAATAGTCGGATGTTCGGAGCGCTGCGGTAAGACTGTAGTTACTACCGGACTGGCAGCCACTTTGCTTGAAGAAGGCTTTCCGGTCAGGGCAATTAAGCCGATCTGTCTGGGAGCACGCCGGCAGGCTGAATCAGAGCTGTTTTTCATGAGTACAATTGCGCGCAGCCCGCTTACTTATCCGCTTGTATTTGTGGAACAGCCAGCATCACTGCGGACTTTCCAGCTGGCTGAAGTACTCAGAAGCGTGCGCCAGAGCTCTGAGACGACTTTGATAGAGCTGCCTGGCTCTGCTGCCACACCAATCTCGCTTGATGCAGATAAAAGCCGCTGGCTGGATGTAGGAGATCTGGCAGCACAACTGGCTTTTCCGGTGTTGCTTGTTGCTGCCGAAGGAACAAATGTTGTGGAACAGCTTATCCTCAACGCTACTTATTTACTGTCCAGCTCAATGGTAAACGTGGTTGGGCTGGTTGCTGTGGCAGTGACAGATCAGCCTGGACACGCAGAGACAGCTACACTGCCAGAGGAGAACCGGGCGATAGTGTTAAAGCAGAGAGTCGGTGTGCCTTACCTTGGCTCACTCAAATTTTCGCCATCTATTAGTGTGCCTATGCGCTGCCAGGGCAATCTTATCAAGACAACCTCTGCAGCTCTTGATCTGCTTCCAATTATTGCAGCGCTCAATTTGCGGATCTCCGTCTAAGCAGTTCTCATTTAATTTCTCAAGAAATATGCTAAACAGAAAATAATAAGCTAAGAAGGCAAATAGCAGACACCATTCCGGGTCGAAGCGACTTGTCAAGGGGATGCAATTCTAGCTGTCACTGGCAATTAATTAACAATAATTGCACTATCCGATTCAAGCAGAGAAACAGCTGAGGCTGTAATCAGAGCAGCTCTAGCCCAGTTTCCTGCTGGGCTAGCAAATATCTGCCGGCTGCCGCAAATTCGCAACTGCGAGCTACCCAATAGTATGTATCTAGCCCACCATTATGGCTTAAAGGCAGCCAATGTGCCGATTGTTCTTGGGGTAGAGCTGCCCAGCAATCTCTTTAAGATATGTTCTAAAAAAATCATTGGACTTACTATGGATGCGCGCATTTTGCAGGATATTAGATCATACCGGGCGCAAGAGTCCGGAATGCCTGCTGGTGCCAATTACGTCAATCTTGAAACTTTCAGGAATGAAGTGCAGAACGCCAAGCGAGTTTTCCGTGAACTGGAGTGTCACACGATCGATGTCTCTGCTAAGGCGATTGAAGAGACCTCAAGCGAGATCTTTTATCACCTCCGCCATACAGCGGAGCTCGGAACCGAGAGCCAGTCGTGAGTTTTTAACCGTAATACGAGGATATTTGCATGGTCAGTACGAAAAGATCGGATCAGAAAGCACCAACAGACCTCTCCCAAGTTTATCTGTTTGCTGAGGCTCACAAGGCATTTGCTGGCGATCGCGCCCAGATGCGTGAACGATTAGGCGGCAAAGGCACCGGCTTGTCCGAGATGACTTCCGCTGGAGTTAGCGTTCCTCCAGGTATGACTATCCTTACTGACTGCTGCCGGCAGTATTATGAAAATGGTGAAAAAGTCCCCGCCGGGCTCTACAACGAAGTATGGACCAAATTGAAGGTGATTGAGAGCGATCTTGATCGTAAGTTAGGCGATGTGGATAAACCGCTTCTATTGTCAGTGCGCTCCGGTGCCAAATTCTCAATGCCAGGTATGATGGACACAATTCTCAACCTGGGTTTAAACGACAAAACTGTAGACGGTCTGGCTAAAGCAACTGCCAACCCCCGCTTTGCCTGGGACAGCTACAGACGCTTCATCCAGATGTACTCAAATGTAGTTCTTGATGTGAGCAAAGATAACTTTGAGCGGGTGATAGACACCTTCAAAGGAGAGATTAAAGTCAAAGAAGATGTCCAGATGACAGCTGAGCACCTGCAAGAGCTGGTCAAGAGATTTAAGAAGTTTGTCAAGGAAAAAGTCAATCGCGAATTTCCCCAGGACACTTCAGAGCAACTCAAAGGAGCTGTTGAGGCTGTATTTAGATCTTGGAACACACCAAGAGCTATCTATTACAGAAACCTCAACAAGATTGACCATAACCTGGGCACCGCAGTCAATATTCAAGCAATGGTGTTCGGCAATATGGACAACACTTCAGCCACAGGCGTTTGCTTTACCCGCAATCCTGCCACTGGCGAGAAGATGCTCTACGGCGAATATCTAGTCAATGCTCAGGGTGAAGATGTAGTAGCAGGTGTCCGTACACCTAAGAAGATTTCTGAAATGGCCCAGGAGATGCCTAAGGTCTACGAAGAGCTACTGGCTACAACCACTCGTCTCGAGACTCATTATCGCGATATTCAAGATTGTGAATTTACTGTCGAACGAGGCAAGCTGTACATGCTCCAGACACGTACAGGCAAGCGCACAGCGGCAGCAGCTGTCAAAGGTGCTGTCGAGATGGCCAACGAAGGCATTATCTCCCGTCCTGAAGCTCTAGATCGCGTAGAACCGATACAGCTCAACCAGCTGCTACTACCTAGCTTTGATGCTGCCGACAAAGTGAAAGCCAAAGAAGAAGGACGTCTTCTGGCGACCGGTCTTAATGCTTCTCCCGGAGCAGCTATAGGCGCGATGGTTTTCTGTCCAGACGAAGCTGAAAAGCTTGCAGCCGATGGCAAGAAGGTTATCCTGATACGCATTGAAACATGTCCTGACGACATTCACGGTATTGTCCCTTCGCAAGGGGTAGTCACCAGTCGTGGTGGCATGACGAGTCATGCTGCAGTAGTTGCTCGCGGCATGGGCAAACCATGCGTAGCTGGTTGCGAAGCTTTCAAAATTGATCTGGAAGCTGAAACAGTTGTAGCTGCAGGCAAGACATTTAAGAAAGGTGATGTCATCTCAATCGATGGCTCGACCGGCGAAATTTTTGCTGGCGCTATAAACAGATTGGAACCCAAACTGGGCTCTGAGTTCAGAACTCTTCTTTCCTGGGCAGATGAAGTGCGCAGGCTGGGAATTCGGGCTAACGCTGATACACCTGAAGATGCAAAGCTGGCTCGCGATTTTGGTGCACAAGGAATCGGGCTTTGCCGGACAGAGCATATGTTCATGAGCCAGGACCGCCTCCCTGTGGTACAGGCCATGATCATGTCCGAGACGTTGGAAGAGCGCAAGCAAGCTCTAGCCAAACTTCTGCCAATGCAACGGGAAGACTTTAAAGGCATCTTGAAAGCAATGCAGGGTCTTCCGGTCACAATCAGACTGCTTGATCCTCCGCTGCATGAGTTCCTGCCCAAGCTCGAAGATTTAATTGAGCAGGTGGCTACTTTGAAAGCTAAAGGGCAGAAAGGTGCTGAACTGACCAAAGCCGAAATGCTCTTGCAGACAGTTCGCCAGTTGCATGAATCTAACCCGATGATGGGACTGCGCGGCTGCCGACTTGGGCTGCTCTTCCCTGAAATAAGCGAGATGCAAGTACAGGCAATCTTTGAAGCAGCGATTGCTCTCAAGAAAGAGGGTATCACTGTCCTGCCTGAAATCATGATTCCGCTTATTGGACATGTCAACGAATTGAAAGTGGCTCGCACTCAACTTGAAGCTGTTGCCAAGCAAGTCATGGAGGCAGAAAAGGTTACAGTCGACTACAAGTTCGGCACTATGATTGAGATTCCACGCGCAGCTCTTACTGCTGACGAAGTGGCTGAATATGCCGAATTCTTTAGCTTCGGAACCAACGACCTCACTCAGATGACCTTCGGATACAGCAGGGATGATGCTGAAGGCAAATTCCTGCAACGGTACCTTGACGGGGTCGACTGCCTCGGACACAAGGAAAAAATACTGAAGCAGAATCCGTTTGAAGTGCTTGATCGCGATGGCGTTGGCAAACTCATGAAGATGGCTGTTGAGTTGGGACTGAAGACCAGACCTGACCTCAAACTGGGCATTTGTGGCGAACATGGCGGTGAGCCGTCGTCAATTGCTTTTGCTCACGAAATCGGCTTGTCTTATGTGAGCTGCTCACCTTACAGAGTACCGCTGGCTCGCCTGGCTGCAGCCCAAGCTACGGTTGCTTCTGTTGAGCACGATCGCTAAGAACGGCTCGGCGCCTCGGCGCCAGCTCTAGTTCATCATACATTCGGACAGGGTGAGTTGCTAAACAGCTCACCCTGTCCAGTATCTGTCCACAGTTCCGGATTATGCTCAGAGACACATCTGGCGGATAGACGCCTCACTGTGAATTTCTAACAACCCCGGAGAACATGAGGACCCCTGATTGCGAGTCCTCGATAAACACAAGAAACTTGGCCTCGACACTCCTTCTCTGGTTGGTGACACAACAAGAATGAGTGTCGAGTCTGGTCGTCCAGCGTCAATATTGCCTAACGCATATCAATTGCATATCCGTTAGCGATCCGGATCACCAGTCCATTTTGCTCCGGAATAGCGCATTGCCTTACAAAAACTCCAACTATTGACTAACTGTTGCCTCATTGAAATTCTAACCCCTGACAAAGGGGGAATATATGAGGCTCAAAATGACCATGAAAGCTCGGAAAGAATTGCTTGCCGCCCTCAGTCCTATGTA
>CAILLX010000045.1 GCA_903835185.1 uncultured bacterium
AGCAAAAAAAGGCCAAAAAGTGCAAAAAGCGACCAGAAGAGGTCGCTTTTTGCACTTGCTAAGATGGGGGTGGTCAGGGCATGTCACAAAAGATCAACGACGCCCTGGACATCCCCAAGGGGAGAAAAGTTGCCGTATCTCCTGTTTCGGTATTCTCGCCTTAAGCGGAGAATGAGGCCGGCGTTTGGCCAACCACATTCTCCACTAAGGCGAGTCAGCTATCCTGCTGTTTTAGTCTTGAGCAGTAGTCGCGAGAATTGTCGGCTCAATGGCTCGGGTCAGTCGAGATAGGCACCACCACATCCGGCATCAACTCGCGCAGGACGACTGAGTGAGCGCGAAGCAGATAAGCGTATGTGTCAGTAGCAGCGAACTCGGTATTCCGCGTGCCATTGACGATCGTGTTGATCTGCTCTTCCATCTCCACCAGCCGCTGCCTGCTCTCTGGTCCTCCAATAAGTCCCAGGTTGATGGCACGCGCTTCTGTTGTCACCGCGTATTTTACTGTCAGGAAGAGGCAGGACTCCTGGGCGGCTCTGAGTTCATTCTCCAGTTGCATGAGCTTTGCTATGCAGTTCACTTGCATGGTCGGATCCTCCTTTGTAAAATAGCTCAGCAGTCTGGCTGAGCAGATTTGGATTGTCGGTTCAACGCGCCCGCTTGGTGCCGCTTAGCTTCTCTGCAGCTGCAACACCAATATTCTCACCTGTGCCATGGGAAGCTGGACTCTGCATCTGCCGCCTGTTTCTTTTCGCTGGACTGTTGCTCGCGCAATGAGAAGTGAGCGAACAAGTGTCTGCCTATACCCACGGACCACAGCAGAAAAAGCACCCTACCAGGTTCAAGAAGATGAACGGATGGCAGGACATTAGCACCACTCCTTTCTGAATGGATTTTGCTTGGCGAACTTGGACTGCTGTTGCGGCAAGAAAGCATATACTTGCAGGACAGACAAATGGCTGTTTCTGACTTGCAATCTTGCTGGTAGTAAGGCTTTGTCCTGGTGCTTTTCTTGCTGCTTGATTGAGTTATAAAACGATGTGCCTTACCCTACTAAATTGGCCCTGCTTACAGCAAATACGATGTTTTGTTTTGTATCCTTGCTGGCAGGGAAATGCGCCCAGTGCAGATTGCCCATTGTTCAACATTGGACTCGCGCTGTCAGCTGTGGGTTTCACTTATAAAAAACTTAGTTGACTTTTCCTTTCGAAACTCAAGAAAACATCATAATCTTGCAAAGCTCTCTCCGCATGGAGTTCCAACCTGTAACTTATCAATCTGCGAACTGCCATGACATATGGCACCGGTAGCACCATGCTAGCCGCAATATGATATGGACTAAATCAAGGTATATTTACGAAATTATATCTAATAGCAGGTAACAAGTTGAGTTACTTACTCATATAAGTTTTCAAGTGAATGTTACTCTGTTTGAGTAGAACTCGGACACCAATTGGGGGCGTTCGCTTATGTGTATTTTGGCACGCAGATTTTTTGCTGCGCTGGTTGCTTTATCATTCACCTGCTCAATTTCTCGAGCGTATGCCGACCCGGTAGCGGCACAGCCAAGTAGCAATCGTGCTCCAATCAATCTTGATTTGAGCGCAACAACACAAAGCCTGACTCCTGGTCGATTGGTGCAATCAGGTCCTGTCTCAATTACTGTCGGTGGGCAGAAGGTTTCTGTGACAGCTGATTCACACCTGACACCAGCACAGATGCTGGCGGTGTATCAAGTGGTTTCGTCCGGGGCCCAATCAGTGGTTGTCGGCACACAGGGCAACGCTATAGGCGGCACCCTGATTATTGGACCGCACTTTACCCAACATGTGCAGAGTTTCACGATTCCCAGTGGTGTTACTGCCATCGGCAACTTTGCCAATACCCAGCAACTCAACCTGGCAGGCAACCTGGTAAATGCCGGCACTCTGCAAGCTGTGTCGTCATCCCTCAATACCACAGCCGCCATCTCTGCTACTAATATAACTAACCAGGGCACCATCACCAGTATCCTGCCGCAAGGCGGGTTAGCAGGCTTTGCCAATTTGATTGGCAACCTTAGTTTGAGCTTGAATGCTGTCCAAAATATCCTCAATCAGGGCATCATAAGCAGTGCCGGCAATCTGACTATGACTGCGTGCAACAGCATCACTAATAGTTCGCTGCACAACGTGCAAGCTTTGATAAGTGGACGAAATGTCAACCTGGCTGTCGGTGCCGGCGGGCTGGTCAACAGTGGAGCTATCACAGCCACAACCGGTAATTTGAATATCGCTTCTACTGTAAATTCATTGCTGGTCAACAACCTCAACGGTGTTCTGCAGTCGCTGGCTGGCAACGTGTCCATTCAGTCTGCCAACAATTTGCAAATCATAAACACCAACGGTTTGATTTCGGCAAAGAACATTTTGTCCATGCTCCTCAATTCACAGGCAGGAGCTTCTCTGGCAACGCCGCCTGCAATCTCGGTAAATGGTGGGATTCTCAGCGGCAGCAGTGTTAACTTGTCCGGTACAAATGCGGACTTAACAGTGTCTGCAAATAAAATCAGCGGCCCGGTCAATCTGTCCGGATGCAGTGCCAGTGTGAACACAAGCAGTGGGGATTTAACCATTCAGTCCATGAACCTTAGCGGTGACCCGTTCTTTGGGGCTCAAACAGGCAACCTGACCCTGGATAGTGCGCTCAGTTTTAGCGGTGGTACATATAACAGCAGCGGTCCCTTTGTCGCTCTTGCCGGAGGCAACGTTACCCTCAATGCTAGTGGAAGCACTATCGACTCTGGAGGCGGGCCGATTACTATTGCCTCCGGTGTGACTTATACCGGTGACAGCGTCTCCACTTACAACATAACCGGCAGCAGCTCAACCGGCGGAAGCATTTCCATGGCTGGTGTCAATCTAACCTCTGGCGGTGGCGCTATCACCCTGAGAGCAGACAATACGCCTGCAGCCTCAGGCAGAGGCAACATAACTCTGGGCAATCTCAACTCTTCCGGGGCTGGCTTTGTCACAGGCGCTGCCGCCGGGGGCAACGGTGGTGACATCCGGGTAAATGCAGCCGGGTCGGTAGTTCTCGGGTCGCTTTCAGCATCCGGGGGGCGCGGAGGAAACTGCGGAACAGCAGAGTCTGCAGGCGCACAATCTGCAGCCAGCAGCGGAGCCACCAATTCAGTCGTCAGTGTGACCCAGACTACCACCGGATCGGGCGACAGCGCTGTCACAACCTATACATATAACTTTTCGGATGGATCTACAGCAACCAGTCACAATGGTCCAACTGGGTCCGACGGATTGGGACTTCCCTCCGACTTGATGCACGCGGCACAAGGTGGATCGGGCGGCAGTGGGAGCGGCGGTTCTTCTTATAGCGACGGTGGCAATGGTGCCTCTGGCGGCTCCGGCGGCACAGGACCTGCCGGTGGAGCTGGCGGTGCGGGAGGAGCCATAACTGTGTCGGCAGCAGGACCAGTTACACTTAATTCAATAACTGCCCAGGGCGGCACCGGCGGCAATGGCGGCAATGGTGGAGCCGGCGGCACAGGCGGCAATGGCGGCGGTGGTGGCAATTCGTACGCTGCAGGCAACGCTGGAGACGGCGGCCGCGGCGGCGCTGGCGGGACAGGCGGGACAGGTGGTAATGGCGGGACAGGTGGTAATGGTGGGGTGATATCAATTGCCTCGTCTGCCGGCTCTATCCTCTTCACCAGCATTAAAGTAAATGGCGCAACAGGTGGTGACGGTGGACGTGGCGGTGACGGCGGTGGTGGTGGCGGCGGTGGCGGTGGTGGGACAGCTTATGGACTGGGATCCAGTGGCAGCGGCGGATCGGGTGGAGCCGGCGGCGTGGCAGGCAGCGGCGGACATGCTGGATCTGGCGGCCATGGCGGCAGTGTAAGTCTGACTGCTGCCACTAGCATTTCGCAATCAACGCAAGGGGGCATCTATGCCGCAGGCGGTGCTGGTGGAGATGGTGGTGTTGGTGGGACAGGCGGCGGCGGCGGCGGCGGATCGGGTGGCAGTGCCGGACTGGTAGGCGGTAGCGGCGGATCGGGTGGCAGCGGTGGGGCATCCGGGGCCGGCGCCAGTGGCGGCGGCGGCGGAGCCGGCGGCAATGTAATTTTTAACGCTGCAACTACTATTTCATTATCTTGTTCCACGGTTAATGACGTGGTTGTGCAAACCACAGGTGGAGCCGGCGGCACAGGTGGTGCTGCCGGCGGCGGCGGATCAGGCGCTTCTGCCGGCAATGGGGCTGGTGGTCTGGGTGGCGGCGGCGGCGGAGCCGGCGGAACCGGTGGAGCCGGCAGTATTGGCGGAGCTGCCGCCTCCGGTGGTGATGCAGGGTCCATCACTCTATCTGCCAAAAACGGATTGTCCATTAGCGGTGATTTGTTGGCCAACGGTGGAGCCGGAGGCAATGGCGGCAACGGTGGAGCCGGCGGCAATGGTGGCAACGGCGCTGACGGTGGTAGCGGACTGGTCTCAGGCGACGGCGGTACCGGCGGAGCTGGCGCTACGCCCTCCAGCGGCACCGTGGGCGGCGCAGGCGGGGCAGGTGGTGCGATCACCCTGAGTTCTGATCTTGCCAATATAAGCGTCTCTGGCAATATCGACAGCCAGGGTGGATTGGGCGGAATTGGCGGCAACGGCGGCAATGGCGGCAATGGCGGTAATGGGGGATCAAGTGGCTTTGGAGTGCACGTCAGCGGCAACATCGACATCAGTGGCGACACGTTCAGCGTCAGCGGTGGAGTCTCTCTAGGAACAGAAGGAGTTAACGGCGGCAACGGAGCTAGTGGAGCTCAAGGCGGCTTCGGCGGTGCAGGTGGTGGTGGCGGCGACATCCTGGTTCTTGCCCCCAATGGCACGGTGAGCATAACTGGTGATGTGCGTTCTTTCGGTGCTAATGACGGCAGTGTTGGCACAAGCGGAGCCAGCGGCGCTAACGGGCAGATGGGCGCCTCAAGTACTCTGTTCAATTTGAGCGGGGATGCCAGTGTTACCGTATCAATCAGCTCAGATGGATTTGCAGCTTCAGCGTCTGCTGGCGGCAATATCACTGTTCCTGGCTTTACAGCCAGCGAAAACGCTAATGTCGGCGTCTCTTTGACCATAACACCAGACGGCTTTGGTGTTGGTGGATCGGTCGGAGGCAGCGGATCTGCCACCTTGAATATTGGCGGTCTGAATGTGAGCGCTTCTGGAGGCACTCAGGTGTCCGGCAATGGAGCACTGAGCTTCGGTGCCAACGGACTTACAGCTAGCGGCAATTTTTCACAAGCTAACAGCGGCTCGGCAAGCTTGACGCTTAACGGCAGTACGCTGATTTCAGCCAGCGGTACGCAGTCCTTTCAGTCCAGCGGATCACTAAGTGTAGGTCCCGACGGTGTGAGCGGTTCAATCAGCTCTAGCGAAACATCCAATGGCTCTGCCAGCCTCAATATCGGCTCGGTGCATATAGATGTTAGCGGCGGCAGCACTTTCAGCGGCAGCGGCTCAGCCACTATCAATGGAAGTGGCGCCAGCGGCAGCGGATCAGGCACAGCCAGTGGGCATGGGACATTGACTGCTGACATTGCCGGTGCCTCCCTGGCTGTGACCGGTTCCAGGACAGTCACTGGTTCTGGCAGCCTCGATATCAACAGCTCCGGTGTGAGTGGTGCAGGGTCCTATTCGGACGTGAAATCTCTTTCCGGTTCGTTTTCCTGCGGTGACACTTCTTTGGGCTTCAGCGGCACGCAAAGTACCAGTGCCAGCGGCTCAGGCTCGATAACCTCTCAGGGTGCCCAGGGAGAAGGTTCATACACCCAGTCTATGCAGGGACAGGCTAACTTCGCCTCAGGCGACACCACAATCGGCATAAGTGGTGGAAAAAGTACAACAACTAGCGGCTCAGGCAGCATCTCAGGAGGCGGGGTGAGCGGTTCAGGAAGCCAGACTCAAACTACCGAGGGCAGTTTCTCCCTGGTGTCCGGCGGCACCAGTATTGGTTTGAGCGGCAGTCAGACACAGACGACCAGTGGCTCGGGCAGCATCACTTCTGACGGTCTAAGCGGACAGGGCAGCCAGACCAAGACAACTACCGGTCAGCTATCTATATCTTCAGGTGGCACCTCCATAGATGTGGGCGGCACCCAATCGTCGTCGACCAGTGGCGGCGGCTCCGTAGGCAGCGGCGGCATCTCAGGCGGCGGTAGCCAAAGCAGTTCTACATCCGGCAATTTCAACTTCCAGAGCGGCGACACCACAATTGGAATTAGTGGGAGCAAGAGCAGCACGACCAGTGGTGGCGGCAGCATCTCCGGTAGTGGCGCCAGCGGCTCAGGTAGCCAGTCATCATCAACTTCGGGTAATTTCAATCTGGTGAGCGGCGACACTGCTATAAGCTTAAGCGGCAGCAAGACGCAAAACACATCCGGTTCTGGCAGCATCTCCGGTAGTGGCGCCAGCGGCTCAGGCAGCCAGTCATCATCAACATCCGGCAGCTTCCTTCTAGTGAGCGGCGGCACTACTATTGGATTAGATGGGACCAGCAGTTCCAGCGTTTCCGGCTCAGGCACTGTCAACGGCAACGGACTGAGCGGCAACATCAGCCAGACCAGCAGCAAGTCAGGCGATTTCCAACTAATCACCGGCGACACAAGCATCAACTTATCGGGCAGCAACAATAAGACCACATACGGCTCAGGCAGCATTTCGGGTGGCGGTGCGTCCGGGAGCGGCAGCCAGAACAGCAGCAACAGTGCTACTTTCAGCTTCACCAACGGCGGCACAACTGTCAGCCTGGACCACAGCGGTACAACATCTACATCGCTAACCGGCAATCTTAATGGCGGCGGCGTAAGCGGTGCCGGATCGCGCACAAGCACGAGCACAAACGTTGCCTCTATCCAGACTTCAGATTACACCTTTGACTATGCCGGCAGCTCAGGCAGCGGCAGCTCAGGATTGACAAACAACAGCACCTCCGGCACCGGTTCCATAACGAATACGTCTGGCAGCGGCAGCGGCTCCGGTACGGGTGGTGGTTCAGGTTCCGGCACAGGGACAGGTGGCGGGACGGTGGGCTCTAACATGGGCTCCGGCATCGGATTGATTCTAGACAACATTGCCTCACCTGGCACCTCGTCAATCAAGGCTTTAGGAGGCGTTCAACCAGGACTGCCCGGAGGGCACGCCTCGGCAGGAGGAAATGTCACTATACAAGCAGGAAGCACAATTGCAATTGGCGGCTCGATTCTGGCAGCAGGTGGACTGTCGAGACAAACAGAGACGCTTGGAACAGGCGGAGTTACTGTTTTGCAAGGCGCCACAACAGTAGCTAACGGCACTGCCATTAGCATCGGCGGGAAAGTCACCAGCGGTTCAGCCACATTTATCACTACCAGCTCGACCGGACAGACCTTCCTGATTAAACCGGTTGTTTTCGGCAACTTGTCTTGGGGCACCCCTGGATCGCCAGTGCTCGGGTTGAGTATAGGCACAGCCGGTGACAGTACTACCGGCACCGTTGTGGTTACCACGCCGGTTCTTCTTGTGCAAAACTCCAACGGCAATCTGGACCTGAGCAATGTAGGAACCGCCGGTACCAACCTGTTTGCCAGTGGCGCATTTAACGCCGGCAAGCAAGACCTGGTGGTTCTGGCCAGCGGCAATATTACAGCCAGTGGTGTCACTGCCAGCACAAATGCAGCTTTGCAGTCAGGAGAGTCCTCATCTCGCCCGGGCGGGCAGGTGATTCTGGCTGCCGGAGACGTAGCTGCAACCTGTAGCTATGGCAATGCTTCCGGCAACAATGCCTGGATGGCTATTGGCGCTGGCACTGCCACTGGCGGATCCGTATCATTGCCTTATGTGGCTCTGGGGTCAGACAAAGCCCAGCTGGCTTATGTAACAGCACATACAGGCGGGACAATCACTGCTCAGACAGGCGGGTCTATTGAAACTGGTGCTATCACTGCATCCAGTGGAGCTGCCGGCGCGCATCCTGGCAGTGTATCAGTAGTGGCGAGCAAGGGCATTGTTACAGGCACTATCACAGCGTCAAATGTTGCCTTAAGATCGGCGGTAGGTGATATAGGCACTGCTGGCAGTTATATCCAGGTCGCTGCCGGCAAGATTTCCGCCACGACTTTCGGATCTGCATTTATCAATGCAACGACAGCGACCACTCTGGAGAATTCATACGCCGGCTTTTTCGCGTTGACCGATAACAGTGGGGCGTTGACTGTAAACGGGACTGTTACCGGCAACGTGATCATTCTGGGCAGCAACACAGACGTGCAAATTAACAACACAGTGACCGGTGTGGGAAGCAGCGGGCAGATTTATCTGTTTAACGGCAACACCATTACTGATGCAAACGGTCTGGCTCACCTGGTAGCCCCCAACCTCAGCTTCACCAGCACAAACGGTTCCATTCAAGTCGGTACGCTGACTTCGACCATAAGCGGCGCGCAGGCGCCTGTCCATCCTTTTGGCTCCATCATATTGAATGCCCTGTCAGGTAGCTCAATGGTAACGGCCGCAAGCTTGAATACAGCCTCAGTAGGCGCCTATGCCGGCAGCGGCGGTGTAACTATCGGCACTACCGGCGCCGTGCTTCTGGTGGCTAGCTCCAGCGGCGGCAATGTGACACTGACTGACACATCAGCCAGTGGTGTAGCTCTGGGTGGCATCTTCGGTGTGCCGATGTCAGCTACCAACTACACATTGAATGCCACTGGCAACGTAGCTGTCAGCGGCGCAATCAGCGCCACAAACATCACCTTAAATGCTTGCGGAACTAACTCTTCAATTCTGTTGTTTAACAGTCTGACAGCCAGCAACTCTGTGACTCTTACAGCCAATGGGACAGGCAGTATCACAACAGCCGGCTCGAGCATAGACAGCCCCACTCTGACAATGACCACCGGCAGCGGTGACATTGGTCGCAACAACTTATTCATGGTGACCAGCGCTACTTCCTTAAATTTCACGACTTCAGGAAACGCTTATATCTTCAATGCAAACAATACTCGTGCTCTTGCCTTGCATCAATGGTCTGGCAACAACCTCATCATTATAGAAGATGGGGATTTAAGCCTCGGCGGGGCGTTGACCTCAGGCGGCATGCTGGTTCTTCAAACTGTCAATGGCGGTTCTATAAACGTATCGCACAACATAATAGCTGCTGATCAACTGAGCTTAATTGCCAGCGGCAGCTCCAGTAACACTGGTTCGATCGTCACGACCGGCGGCGCCTACCTCGCTTCAGCCGGGATCATGCTGTCAGCCGCAAGCGGTGGCATCGGCACATCAACCCATTCGCTGGCTACGCATACCAACTTAATTGCCGCTATCACGCCAGGCAGTATCTACATAGCCAACACTGGCAAACTGCTGTTTACAGCCAGTGCTGGTTCCACTACAACGACCGGCTCTTCTATCTCTTTGACTAATAGCAGCGATTTGTCGACCGGGTGTGTAGCTGCTACTGGTAATATCAACCTCCAGTCTGGTGGAAATATAACCACCACTGGATTCATGAGTTCAGGCGGAAGCATGACCTTGCAGTCAACTGCCAGCAATGGCTCAATCAGCCTGGGTGCAGGATTGCGGGCTGCCACTGCAGTTACCTTGATTGCTACCGGCACAGGCTCAATCAGTCAATTCGATAATTCGTTTTACATATCGGCGCCACATTTGACGCTGACAGCCGGCAGTGGCGACCTGGGTATTCCCAGTACTCCGCTATTGTTTGATGCTCAGACAGTTGTTTTCAACAATACTGGTAATGCTTATCTTTCCAATTTTAATTCAAACCACTCGATTGATATAAATGCCTGGAGCGGAAAGAACCTGGTGTTTATCGAAGTGGGCACAATTAACGTCCATGGCGATTTGAATGCCAGCCATGACATAGTGCTCAGCACTATAGGCGGTGGCAATATCAACCTTAACGCCAATCTGACCGTCAACAACTCCACCACTTTGATGGGTACCGGTGATGCAGCCAACACGGCCAGCACTGGTGCTATTACACAGAGTGCCGGTAAAACAGTTGCCAGCGGGCTTTTGATCCTCTCGGCCGGACCGGGAGGGGTTCAGAACCTGACTACTAATGCCAGCGTGATCGGACTGGTTACGCCAGGGGTAGCCGCTATCAACAACACCAGTGATTTGACACTAGGCGGCTTTGCAGGTCAGTTGAACGTGACTAACAATGGCAATCTGACCGTGTCCGGGCTTTTTGTTACTGCTGACAGCGGCAGTGGCGCCAATGGCGATGCCGTGTTGACTGCTAACGGCAACTTGAATACCACCGGCGGCATCGGTGCGGCCAATTTGACCATGCAATCGACGGCAACTGATGGCAGCATCTATTTCGGTGCTAACACAGTAGTCGGTGAGACCACAAATTGCTTTGCCACCGGAGGCGGGAGCATCCAAACTGGAGTCGGCATTATGCTTTCAAGCCCGACGCTCAATCTAAGCTCGGGCAGCGGCAATATTGGCAGCGCTGACAATTATGTTGTCAATGATACCCAACACATCAGTTTCGTCACCTCTGGCAGCGTGTATTTGCTTAACGTAAATCCGGCACACACTATAAATATTGGACCCTGGAGCGGCACCAATTTAGTTTTCATTGAACAAGGGACTCTAAATGTCGGCGGGGACCTTAGCGGCTCAGGCAATGTCGCGCTGGTGGCACTGAGCGGTGGTTCCATCAATCTAAATGCAATGGTTGCCGCCGGTCTGCAAGCTATGCTTCTAGCCACACCGGATGCGCAAGGCAGTCAATCCAGTGGCGGGATTACCCAGGCTTCGGGCAAAGTGCTTTCAGCACCCATGCTGCTTCTGGGAGCCGGACCGGCCGGCATCGGGCCGCTGGCTACATCCTCTGAGATGATCGGGTTTGCCACCAGCGGTTCAGTAGATATCACCAACCATGGGGCAGTATCCGTAGGGGGCTTCGGACAACAGATCACTTTTGCAAACGACTCGAACGCAACAGTGCTCGGTTTGCAGTCCTCCGGTGATATAAGTTTGCAGGCAGCAGGAAACATCAATACAGTTGGCAGTATCAGTGGTGTAAACATCACTTTAAAATCCACCGCTGCCAATGGTTCGGTCTTCCTGGGCAACATGGTCAAAGCTTCGGCTTCCTCATCGATAATTGCCACAGGCACAGGAACAATTCAGCAGGCTGCCGGAGTAGTTGTCACCAGCCCGACACTTACTCTGCTTTCAGGTAGCGGAGACATAGGGGAAGTTCAGCAGGCGATTGTTGTCAATGCAAGCAATTTGACGGTAGCTACGCTGGGCAATATCTATGTTGCAGATTTATCGACCGGACCGGTTGTCGTAGGTCCAATCAGTAGTAGATCAATCCACTTTTCCACTGTGGGTCCACTTACTGCTTCAGGTCCTCTGAGCGCTTCCGAGACTCTGCAACTGACGGCTGCAGCATTTAGCGGTAGCGATTTGACTGCCGGCAGCGCCGGGAACGGCGGCACCATTGAGCTGAATATTGCCGACACAATAATAGTCAACTCAGTGAGCGCCAGCGGCACAGGCGCAGGCGGGAGCATATATATAGCCAGTCGCAATCTTAGCGCCAATTCAGTCGTGGCCAGCGGAGGTTGGGGCAATGGTGGTTCAATTGGTGGCAACATTGCCGGTAGCGGCTATATCGGCAGATTGAGCGTATCTTCTGGCGGCGGTCAAGGCGGAAGCATTTGGCTGCACGGTGGGAACCTTATCTTGAATTCTGTGGAAGCTGGTGGTATCAATGGCGGCAGGATATCGCTCACCACTGGAGCACTCAACGTCGGCAGTATCTCTGCCAATGGAAGCAATAGTGGCGGGTCAGTGATTCTGAATTCAACAAGTGTCCTGGTCAACTCGCTGTCAGCCACCGGCAACGCAGGAAGCGGTGGACTGATTCAGGCTGCTGTGAGCGGAGGATTCAATGCCGGAGTTGCCAATGTTGCGTCAGCAAATGGAGCTGGTGGTGAAATCAGTATTAGTGCCGACAGCGTCAATGCCGGTCAGCTGCTGGCCAACGGTGGCGCTGGTGGGGGAAACATCAACGCATACGGCGTCAGCGGTATAAACATTGGACTTCTCAATGTCAGTGATCCACCTACCGGCAACGGCGGCAGCATTAGGCTTATCAGCAATAAAATGATCATGATTGGTGCTGCTTATGGTACGAGCGTTTATGGCCACGGTGGTAGCTTCTATGAATCAGCTCCCATCTTTATCGCCTCCGGCATTCTCGACTTCTCCAGCATCTGGGGACCAGGTGGGTCAGTGACCCTAAACAGCCTCGTGACGATCACGCACGGCATTAAGGTCAACGGCTGGCTGCCGGGAGTAATCAATGGGGTTGTGCAATCAACAGAGCTGACAACTGCCAACAGCGCCTACGGGCTCCTGGGCGAGCACGTACCTACCGACCTCACTCCCGTCAGGGGGGCAGGAGAGGAAGCATTGCACTCCTTTGAGAGCAGACAACTTTCCGGACAGATCAAGATGGATATACAGCCGGAAGACGATGGACTTGTTTGCAGCAGCGACAACTTCGACAAGCTTGATCCATGGGACATTTTTCAGATGAGACGCAATGGTGTTAAGGTCGGCGCAGGAACCGGCGGCAACTTCTTCAATTTAGACCGCGGCAAGGTATTGTTTGCACCATCCAAAGATATCGTCGTCAGGACTCATGAAGGTGATGTCTTAATCGCCTCCGGAGCTAAAGTATGGATCGTTGAGACCGGACATGACGTAGTTATCTGTGATTTGAGCGATAAGCACTCCGGGTCGGTCCAGGTCAAAGCCAACAATCACCTGATGAAACTGGCTCCGGCAACACAGATAGTCCTGACCCGTGATCAAGCCAGCAGTTTTGACGGCGTTAACCCAAATAGCAAAGTGAGCTATCGCAATCTCACTTCAACCAATCTTGGGACAGGCATAACAGCTCACAGCTGCGAGGTTTCACTTGTAAGCGCCTTGCAGACACTGGGAGTGTTGAAACAGATACGATCTGGCGGAGATCGCAAGCAACAGCGAATTGTTGAAAGCATCATAAAGACAGCAGCAGCTCTACTTATGATAAACCACTCCAGCACACCGTACTACCGTAGCGCCAACGCTATGGTGTCAGCACCGGTGCTCCCACATAACGGTAAACTGCAGTAGGATTCACTGGGACCAAGTACTGATCTATCCAAACGCGCAAGTCGAAAGCGCTCGCCCAAAGCGAGTTCTGGCAAACGGTGTTTCACTAAAAGCTGAAGTACCATGCTAGTGTTCTTGCATCAGCGCGGGACAATAAACACGAGGCAATTGGCTAGAGGTCTTGAGCTGATTACAGCAACGTACACACAGATGTGGATTTGCTACTCGGATTAGGACTACTTGCATACAACAAGAAAAAACAGTGCATATAACCACGCCGTTATCTCTGTGGGGGCATCGCACCTTTGATGATACCATTGGTGGTGAAGCTGCGTAATGATGTAGTAGGACTAAAGACGGGAAAAGACTCGGGAGCTTGTCCCTTTTGTCGTTGATTTAGTTGGTGACCCCCTGACCAAGCGGATTAAGCCTGGGTAGGTTTGATCTTGCAAAGGTACAAATCTGTGACAAGGAGGTCACCATGAGTAAATCATCGTCTGGATCTAAGAG
>CAILLX010000046.1 GCA_903835185.1 uncultured bacterium
GACTTGTTGCTGGAGTTGCTGTTCTGGTAGCGGAGGTGGTGGTTTCTTCGGCGGTGGCTATGGCACAAATGGTGGCTCAGGAGGATCTGCCGGACAGGGAGGCAACGGGGCACTATTTGGTGTGAGCGGCAATGGCATAGGCAACATAGGGCAGTGGGGTTATGGCACAAGCGAACAGCCTGGCGTTTCAAAAACAGTGAGTGTTACAGGAGAAAGTCTGACAGTCAATGGGACTATTTCATCACTCTCCACTGCCAGCTCAAATTCATTTGCGAGTTCACCATACGCCGGACTGTCTGTTGTTGCTGGTGCGCTCACCTTTAATGCAACCACCACGCCGGTTGCCAACTCCAGTCTGTCTATTAGCGGCGGCGTTGGCTTGCTTGGAACAGGCACTATTACTGTTGGTAACAGTACATTCCTAATAAGTAACAATCCTTTGAATGCAACAACAAGCACAATTGCTGGTTCTGTAGAGTGGCTAGGCAACATCACAGGCGATTTGATAATTTCAAACAATACTGGCTCCCTGGCAATTGGCAATTCAGCGACTGCAGTGGCCGCCTCTTCGACAACCAACAATGCAATCACAAGAGACTACACTTCGCCAAATGCAAACTTGACTCTCACTGCTGCAACTTCTGTGACAACAGGCAATATTGATGTCTCTGGTGCCGGCGGAGCACCATCGTGTAATGGTTGCTCAGGCAACGCCGGACAGTCGGGGGGCAATATCTCTATTGTCGCTGGAGACTCTATCATGACCGGTTATATACGGGCATACGGTGGTGGCGGATCAGGTGGCTTCCAGTGCTGCGGCGAAAACGGCGGTGCTGGTGGTGCTGGCGGAGCAATCACACTCAATAGCACCAGCGGGGAAATAACTGTAGGAGGTGACATAAATGTCTCTGGTGGTGGTGGTGGTGGTGGTGCCTGGCAAAGTTATGGCGGGACAGGCGGCAATGCCGGTGATATCACAATTGGTGCGGGTGCCGGACAAGCAATCATAGTAACTGGTCCAATTCTGGCTGTTGGTGGCGGTGGTGGCTCTGGTAATAGTTGGAATTGTTGTGGTCTTGGCGGTGGTGGCAGCTTCGGTGGTGGCGGTGGTGGTGGTGATTCTGGTCCTGGCGGTGGTGGCTTTTATGGTGGCGGTGGTTCACACAATAACTCTTCAGGAGGAGGTGGTGGTTTCTTCGGCAGCGGTGGTGCTGATAGCAACTCAGGTGCAACTGCCGGCACTTCCGGAATGGGCGGACATGGAGGAGGCAGTGGTGGAGGCGTTAGCGGTGGCGTATTCGGTGTTGGTGGGACCAACTATCAGGGTGCTGGACAAAGTGTGGCAGGACAGTCGGGTGGGGGCAATCTGGGCGGTGCTGCCGGCACGAGTGGAGATGTCGAAATCTTAGGCGGCTCGTTTAGCCAGAGTGGCTCAATAGGCACATATGGTAGTGCCTCAGGCTTCAGCTCCTCTCCATTTGCAAGCCAGGGAGTGGCTGGGCGCAGCATAACTGTTATTGCAAGCTCAGGGAATGCCAGCTTTGCTTCCAATATGAGCGGATCGTCAATCAATTTACAGGCGGCTACAGGACTGTCAGTTGCAGGCATGACAGCCAGTAACGGCTCAATCATTGCTATTACGGTGGCTGGAGCCTTGACGGTTGCAGATTCTTCTACTATTTTTGCAAATGAAGGGGATGTTCTTTTGCAAACAATGGATTCGCTTGCTGGCACAATCTCAATAGGTAGTGGTAGCAACATCTTGGCGTCTACTACGACAAACACTTATGGACATTTGTATGTAGCTGTTGGCTTCCTAACTCAAGGTGTTGTTAGTGCAAACGATAATTTGATTAGCTCAATAACAAATGGTGGGCACATATTCCTGGGCGCTAACAATGTCACAGCCGCAGCTACAAGCAATCTGACGGCAAATGGCGGTTTAATCTACTTTAGAGCCAGTCCCGATGCTTCGTCTGTCAATATAGGTGCAGGTTGCTCATTTACTGCAATAGCGCCGGCTGGTAGCCAGAACGGTGAAATTACAATTCAATTATCGAGCCTGGATCTGACAAATCCAGTTGTTACTGGCAACATTCAAACGATGTTCGCTAACGGACAAATACTCTCTGATACGCTGGTGCTGAACTCCAGCGGTACAGCCATAAGTGGAAGCGTCACGTTGCCAGCAAGCGCTTTTACGTCTACTATCAGCGCAAACAACATACCGACAGGAGTAACAGTCAATCTGCTGGGATTCTCGACATCGAGCCCGTTTTCAGTCAGACTTGCGTCTGTCAGCAGTACAAAATCTGTTTTGATCGATGGCACTGAAAGTTTTATTGGGGATGGAGGACTAACAATAAGATCTAATCAGCAATCGCCGGTTCTAAACATTGGCAGCGGTGGTACTCTCAGTGCCACAGGTGCGCTGGCAATTAACACAAATGGAGACATTCAGAATGCAGGAAACATCAGCGCCGGAGCTCGCGGAATCACAATTACCACTAGCAGTGCCGGCGGCACCAGCGGTCTCGGAACAATTACTGGCGCCGGAACAATCACGACCAGCGGTACTCTGACACTGATTGCCGGAGGTACCGGCACGTCCAGTATAAACACACAGGTTGGCTTCTTAGCCAGTACTACATCTGGTGCTTCTTTAATTGTCAATCAAATTGGTAATCTTCAATTGAACACAAACAATGAAGCTGCCGGCTTGCTAAGTGTGAGCGTCGACAATGGGAGCAACATATTGGTAGCCGGAACGCAGACGGCAAATGGCGGTGTGACTCTATCTACAGGTGCAGGTGGCGCCGGGACTATAACAGGACCAGGAACTGTGGTAAGCAGCAGCATGTTGACAGTGAATGCTGGTAGTGGAGCATCCACAGTCAACACCAGTGTCGCGCACCTGTCCAGCACGATAGCAGGAGGCTCGCTTACGATTGCTCAGACCGGTTCCATTACGCTGGATACTAATAATGAAGGAGTAGGCTCCCTCGACGTAGAAGTGAATGCGGGTAGCAATATAACTATAGCTGGGACGGTGACTGCAGATACTTCAGTTACGCTTTACACACCGGCAAGCAGCTCAGGCACAATTAACACAACGGGTGACGGTCTGGTAACAAGCCAGGGCACGCTGATATTGACGGCTGGAAACAACAATTCATCAACACTCAGCACTCAGGTCGGATCATTAGCCAGCCAGACTGGTGGTTCATCGCTGACAATAAATCAAACAGGTTCAATTCAGTTAAATGACAACAACGAAGGTACTGGCACATTCAGTGTCAGTGTGGATTCGGGAAGCAGCATGAACCTAGCAGGAACTGTGACAGCAAATGGCGGACTGACACTTTCCACTCCTGCCGGTGGTGCCGGGACAATGGGCGGCACCGGCTCAATCAACAGCACCGGACCAATTAACCTTTATTTGGGCTCCCTGGCAGTTAACCTTGATCAATCCAGCGGATTACTAGTGGTGGTAAATGGAGGTTCTTATCTGACCATAGGTACTGCTCCCAGTGCCATTACATCGCTAGCCATACAGTCAGGCGGCGCTATCAGTGATTCCACTGCAATATCGGCAGGTGGCTCCACAAGCGGTACTGTTGCATTGACTTCATTAAACGACAATATCACTTTGCCATACAGACTTACAGCTAACGCTGGCATCTCACTCACAGTTTCAGGCAGCAATACGATTACTGCCACCGGAGCAGTGACAAGCCTCGGACTGTTGACAGTGCAGGCAGGAAGCAGTGGCACCTCCGTTATTAGCACGGCAGTCGGCTCGCTTGCCAGCACAACTTCCGGCGCGTCACTTACTGTAAGCCAGACTGGCTCAATTCAATTGAATACAAACAACGAAGACTCCGGCTCTTTAAGCGTGACTGTCGATTCGGGAAGCAACATTAGTATTGTCGGGACGATAACAGCAAACACAGAAGTGGCACTTTCCACCAGTTCGACTGGAACAGGCACTATTGCAACCACTGGCAACGGACTTGTGACAAGCACCGGAGTGCTGGCAGTGACAGCAGGCACAGGCGGCACATCTGTTATCAGCACCCAGGTTGGGCAACTGACCAGCACAACTTCTGGCGCGTCACTTGCTGTCCATCAAATTGCTTCGTCAATCATTCTGGACGATAACAACGAAGGCTCCGGCTCTTTAAGCGTGACTGTCGATACTGGATACAACATAAACGTGACAGGGACGGTGACGGCAAATGGTGCCTTGACTCTCACTACTGGCGCAAGCGGCGCCGGGACAATTGGAGGCATCGGCACTATTAACAGCACAGGACCAATCACACTCAACCTTGGCAATAATCCTGTCACTCTGGCTGAGTCGAACGGAACCATGACAGTTGGGCAAGGTGGTGCGACACTGACCATTGGCACTACAGCCACCATCATTAGCGCTCTCAACATCACATCCGTTAGTGACATAAGCGACTCGAGCACCCTGGTGGTTGGTGGAGCATCGTCCGGGGCATTGTCGCTGACTTCAACCAGCGGCAGCATATACATGACGAACAACCTGACTGCAAATGGTGGTATTGCACTTACAGTCTCCGGAAGCAATACAGTTAGTGGCAGCATTAGTAGTACAGGACCAATTAATCTTGGACTCGGTGTAACAACCGTCAATCTCGGGGTGTCAAGCGGATACATCACTGTCACTCAGGGCAGTTCGACTCTAACAATCGCAACTGCGATGCCAGCACTGGCAGCTCTCAACATTACCTCAGTCGGCAGCATAACCGATTCGAGCGCCTTTGCAATTGGTGGAGCATCGTCCGGGACTTTGTCATTAGTTTCCACCAGCGGCACTATCAACATGCCGAACAGCCTGACAGCAAATGGCGGTATTACACTTGCTGTCTCCGGAAGCAATACGATTACAGTTGCCGATGATGCAGTTACAGCAGGCACTCTTACTGTGACCGCTGGCAACACTGGTATGTCGACAATTTACACACAGATTGGAAACTTGACGAGCACCACTGCTGGAGCATCGCTGACAATCTATCAAACTGGTTCACTCAATTTGAGTAATAACAATGAAGGTTCAGGATCATTGAATGTGTCTGTTGATTCTGGGAGCAATATAACAGTGACAGGCACAGTGAGAGCAGACAGCGGGGTTGCGTTTGCCACACCAACAGGCGGCTCAGGGACGATTGCCACTGTCGGCAGTGGATTGGTGAGAAGCGTCGGCGGACTCACGCTTACTGCAGGCACCGCTGGTACATCCTTATTAAGCACACAAGTCGGAGCATTAGCAAGCCAGACTGGTGGCGGCTCGCTTACAATTAATCAAGCTGGTTCAATTATATTGAGTACCAATAATGAAGTCTCTGGTGCGCTTTTTGTAACAGTGGATGCTGGCAGTAGCATAACCATAACCGGTGCGCTAAGAGCAGACAGCGGAATTACACTTTACACACCGGCAAGCAGCTCAGGGACAATTAACACAACAGGTGACGGACTGGTAAGAAGCCAGGGCACGCTGACATTGACTGCAGGAAACAACAATCCATCAACACTCAGCACACAAGTCGGATTCTTAGCCAGCCAGACTGGTGGCGCATCGCTGACGATACACCAGATGGGATCAATCCAGTTGAATGACAACAACGAAGGTGTCGGCACATTCAGTGTCAGTGTGGATTCGGGAAGCAGCATGAACCTAGCAGGAACTGTGACAGCAAATGGCGGACTGACACTTTCCACTCCTGCCGGTGGTGCCGGGACAATTGGCGGTACTGGCTCAATCAACAGCAACGGACCAATTAACCTTTATTTAGGATCGCTGGCAGTTAACCTTGATCAATCGAGCGGATTGCTAGTGGTTGTAAATGGAGGTTCTTCTCTGACAATAGCTACTGCTCCCAGTGCCCTTACATCGCTTGCCATACAGTCCGGCGGCAGTATCAGTGATTCAACAGCAATATCGGCAGGTGGCTCCACAAGTGGAACTGTTGCATTGACTTCATTAAACGGCAATATCACTTTGCCATACAGCATTACAGCTAACGCTGGCATCTCACTCACAGTTTCAGGAAGCAATACGATTACTGCCACAGGAGCAGTGACAAGCCTCGGACCGTTGACCGTCCAGGCAGGGAGCAGTGGCACCTCCGTTATTAGCACGGCAGTCGGCTCGCTTGCCAGCACAACTTCTGGCGCGTCACTTGCTGTAAGCCAGACTGGCTCAATTCAATTGAATACGAACAACGAAGGCTCCGGCTCTGTAAGCGTGACTGTCGATCCGGGAAGCAACATCAGTATTGCCGGGACGATAACAGCAAACACAGAAGTGGCACTTTCTACAAGCTTGAGCGGCACAGGCACTATTGCAACCACTGGCAACGGACTGGTGACAAGCACCGGAATACTGGCAGTGACGGCAGGCACAGGCGGTGCATCTGTTATCAGCACCCGGGTTGGACAACTGACAAGCACAACTTCTGGTGCGTCCCTTACAGTAAGCCAGACCGGCTCTATTCAACTGAATACAAACAACGAAGGCTTAGGCTCTTTGAGCGTGACTGTCGATTCGGGAAGCAGCATTAACATTGCCGGGGTAGTAACAGCAAACACCGCAGTCGTGCTTTCCACAAGTTCAAGTGGCATCGGCACGATCGTGACCTCTGGCAACGGACAGGTGACAAGTGCCGGAGTCCTGACAGTGACTGCAGGCACCGGCGGTACATCTGTCATTAACACACAGGTTGGACAATTGACCAGCACAACTTCAGGAGCGTCGCTTGCTATTCACCAAACTGGTTCGTCAATAACTTTGAATAATAACAATGAAGGTTACGGTTCGTTAAACGTTAATGTGGATTCTGGTTACAGCATAAGTGTGGCAGAGATGGTGACGGCAAACGGTGCATTGACTCTCTCCACTGGCGCAAGCGGAGCTGGAACAATCGGAGGCAGCGGAACTGTTAACAGCACCGGGGCAATCACACTCAACCTTGGCAATAATGCTGTTACTCTTGCTGAGTCTAACGGAACAATAACGGTCGGGCAGGGCAGCTCGACATTGACTATTGGCACCACAGACACTGCCGTCAGCGCCCTTAACATCACCTCCTCTGGTGACATAAGCGCATCTAGCGCCTTTGTGGTTGGTGGAGCCTCGTCCGGGGCATTGTCACTGACTTCAACGGGTGGCAGTATCAACATGTCGAGCAATCTGACTGCAAATGGCGGTATCACACTTGGCGTCTCTGCAAGCCATACAATTAATGCTGCTGGCTATTTGATTACAGCAGGCACACTGATAGTGACTGCAGGTACTGCAAGCACGTTGACACTGCACACGCGAGTCAATAATTTGACGAGCACAACTGACGGCACGCCGCTTGCAATCAATCAAACCGGTTCGTCAATCATTTTGAATGATAACAACGAAGGTTCTGCATCGCTGCGCGTAAGTGTCGATCCTGGATACAACATTTACATAATGGGGGCAGTGACAGCAAACAATGAAGTCGTACTTTCCACAGGATCGAGCGGCTCGGGAATCATAGTAACTGCTGGCAATGGATTAGTGAGGAGCACTGGTACACTGTCAGTGTCGGCCGGCTCCACAGGCACATCCGCTCTTAACACCCAGGTCGGGCACTTGACCAGCACAACCTCTGGCGCATCGCTTACCGTCCATCAAATTGGTTCATCCATCATTTTGGGTGACAACAATGAAGGTTCTGGATCGTTAAACGTGAACGTTGATTATGGATACAACATAAATGTTGCAGGGACGGTGACAGCAAACGGCGCATTGATGCTCACAACTCCAGCCAGCGGAGCCGGGACAATCGGAGGTAGCGGCACTGTTAACAGCACAGGACCAATCACAGTCAACCTTGGAAGCAATGCGGTCATTCTAGGAGAGTCTAATGGAACTGTAACGATTGCCCAGGGTGGCTCGACACTGACAATTGGCACTACAGCTACAGCTATCAGCGCTCTCAACATCACATCCTCAGGCAATATAACCAACTCGAGCGTCATTGCAGTAGGTGGAGCCACATCTGGGACATTGTCGCTGACTTCTAGCTTGGGTAACATCACTCTGCCCTATAGTCTGACTGCAAATGGCGGTGTCACCCTGGGCGTTACCGCAAGCAACACTGCTAGCGGCAACGTTAGCAGTACAGGACCGATTACACTTAACTTGGGCAACAATCTTGTCACACTGGCAGAGTCTGACGGAACCATAACAGTCGCTCAGGGCGGCTCAATACTGACCCTTGGCACTACAGCTACAGCTATCAGCACTCTCAACATCACATCCTCAGGCAACATAACCAATTCGAGCGTCATTGCAGTAGGTGGAGTCACATCCGGGACATTGTCGCTGACTTCTAGCTTGGGTAACATAACCCTGCCCTACAGCCTGACTGCAAATGGTAGTCTCACTCTGTCCGTCTTCGGAAGCAACACAGTTAGCGGCAGTATCAGCAACACGGGACCGGTCACACTCAAGCTTGGCAATAATGCTGTCACTTTAGGACAGTCTGACGACACCATAACAATCGTGCAGGGTGGCTCCACTTTGACCATTGGCTCAGCCACGAATCTGGGCTCTCTCAACATCACCACATCCGGTAACATAATTGACTCGAGTGTCTTTTCAGTTGGTGGGGCATCGTCAGGAGGATTGTCACTAACTTCAACCAGTGGCAGCATAAACGTGCCATACAGCCTGACTGCAAACGGCGGTATTATACTGGCAGTCTCTGGAAGCAACACAGTTAACGGTAGCATCAGTAGCACTGGACCAATTACACTCAACCTTGGCAATAATCTTGTCACTCTGGGAGAATCTAACGAAACAATAACGGTCGGACAAGGTGGCTCTACCTTGACCATCGGCTCAGCGACCACCATCAGCACTCTTAACATCACGTCTTCCGGCAACATAACTGATTCGAGTGTCTTTGCAGTTGGTGGAGCCTCGTCGGGGGCATTGTCGCTGACTTCAACCAGTGGCAGCATCAACATGCCATACAGTGTGACAGCCAACGGCAGTATCTCCTTGACCGTCTCCGGAAGCAACACTATTACTGCTTCTACCAGCGGCAGCTCTGCAATTACAGCCGGAATACTGACTGTAATTGCAGGCAACAGTGGTATGTCTACAATCAACACACAAGTTGGTAGCATGACAAGCACCACTTCAGGCGCATCGTTAACCGTCAATCAAACAGGATCATTAATCCTAAGTAGTAATTACGAGAGTTCTGGTGCATTAAACATCAATATTCTTGATTCTGGCAGTAGCATAATCGTGACAGGGACGGTGAAAGCAGATAATGGGGTTACTCTTTCCCTGCCGACAAGCGGCTCCGGCACAATCACAACAGTCGGCAGTGGACTGGTTAAGAGCCTGAACGGGTTGACTCTTACGACTGGTACTGACGGTACATCCGTGCTGAACACACAAGTTGGAAAGCTGACGAGCACAACCTCTGGCGCGTCGCTTACTGCCCACCAGATCAGTTCATCCATTATTTTGAGCGACAATAATGAAAGTGCCGGATCATTAAATGTGAGTGTTGATCCTGGATACAACATATACATTGCTGGAACAGTGACGGCTAACACCGAAGTCATGCTTTCAACAGGCTCAAGTGGTTCAGGTATAATCACCACTATCGGCAGTGGCGTTGTGAGAAGCAATGGCATACTGTCAGTAACAACAGGCACTACAGGCACATCTGTGCTACAGACGCAGACTGGACAGCTGGTGAGCACAACTGGCGGTGCATCACTTAGCGTCTATCAAACCGGTTCTATTATATTGAATGCAAACGATGAGGGTACTGGTTCGTTTAATGTAATAACTTCTTCTGGGAATATAACGGTTGGGAACCCAATTTCGGCAGGTGGCGGGATTACACTTGTTTCGGCAAGCAGCATTACCAGTGGCACGGGCGGCACGATAAGTTCAAATGGGGGAGGCATAACGCTGGTTGCGTTAAATGGTAGTTTGACGTTAGGAGCCGATGTCTCTTCTAGTGGTGCAAGCAGTGGTGGCAATATCATTCTTATAGCTACCGGCAGTAACAATTCAAACATTACAAGCAATGGCGCAGATATAAATATTTCCACGAGCGGTCCAGCTGCCGGTAGCAGTGGTGACCTGGCTTTAGTGGCTTCAGGAACTATCGGCCTGGCTGGCAGCAGTCTTTCAACCACAGCTAGCAGTAGTGCGCTGGGTGGTTCGGCTTACCTCAGTGCAACTGCTGGTATTACTGCTGGAACGCTGGAGACTGGTGGTGCCCCGGTACTGATAACAACTGCATCTGACAACAATTACAGCTATTCGCAATTTACGAGTGGCAATTCAGTTGGCACAGTCTCAGGCAATATGATGAAAACGCTTGGAAGCGCTGCAAGTTATACAGTGGTTGCAAACTATTCAAATAACGATAGTACTGGCACTGTGACACTCCTGCCTGGACAGATTCCTGGTGGTGGTTTTACTAGTTTCTCCAATACAGGGATATTGACACTTGCAGGAGACAGCAATTTCAGTTTTAGCAACCTGACACCTATTGTCGTATCAAGTTCCACAGTCACTCTGGGCGCTATCGCTGGCACTGGCGGCGTTAATTTCACTCTTGTGGCTCCAGCCGTAACAAGCTCGTCGCCGGGCAATGCAATTTCAGTTATAGTTGATCGAAACATCAGCATATTCACTACTGCACTAAATAATGCAAACAGCTCCGGCAAAGGTGGGAACATCACATTGCAGGCAGGCACTGTCATGGTGAACAACAATGCCCAGGCATCTACTTACGGTGGGAGCGTAACGATGCCGGGGGTAAATCTACTGGCAAATGGTGGCATTGTGTCACTGCTAGCGCACAGCGGGACAGGCAGTGCTGGCACGGTTTTGGTTGGCAACATTGATGTGTCTGGTGGAGGTGGTGGCACTTGTGGTGGTTGCTGGGGCTCAGCTGGTCAGGATGCAGGCTCAATCACCATCCAGGCCGGAACTGGCATTAGCACTGGATACTTAAGAGCATACGGTGGCGGTGGCGGAGCCAGCTGGTGGTGCGGTGGTTGTAATGGGGGGGCTGGAGGCAGCGGCGGTAACGTCAGCCTTACTGCAAATTTTGGGGACATCACAAATTTTGGTGACATTAATACATCCGGCGGCGGTGGTGGTGGCGCTTACAACGTTGGTGGTGCAGGAGGTGCTGCAGGCTCCGTGACGCTGACAGCAGTAGTCGGAGCAATAACGGTGAATGGTCCTGTCCTGTCGGCAGGAGGTGGAGGAGGTGGGGGTAATGGCAACAATGGCTGGTGCTGTCCCAGCGCCGGCATGGGAGGCGGCAGCTTTGGAGGAGGCGGCGGCGCCATGCGGTCTTATGGTGGTGGTGGCTTCTTCGGTGGCGGCAGCTCTATAAGTTGTTGCTGGTCCTGCTGCTCGGGTGCTGGAGGCGGTGGCTTCTGGGGCGGCGGGTACGGTACGGATGGTGGCCCAGCTGGCTCATTCGGA
>CAILLX010000047.1 GCA_903835185.1 uncultured bacterium
CCGACTTCTGCAGGTCCGCCCGCCAATGTTGGCAGGTTGCCCACACTCCCAGACAAGTCCTGCAACATCGAAAAAGAGAAACACTTGAAAACGACACTAAATTTCTCACTTAATCTGTCTCAAGTCATTGACAAATTCCGAGCGCAGAATCTCTGAGCTCTCCAGTCAATACCTCACCACCAGCACAGCCTATACAGCAGCCACCGCAACCAGCACAAGCATTGCCAACAGAAGAATGGCCGCAAGCTGATGACACGAAGCAAGAGGCTAAACATGGTGACCAATCACCGTCAACCGCTACAGGTGCTCAGAGGCAGAGTTCTGGCGTAACTTATAACGGACCTTCATCTCGCTAACGACAATGTACACTGCAGCAGTTCGACACTTGAGAATCAGGCACTCATAACATAGCAAGGTAATAAGAGGAGGCAAGAAACAGTGATAATATTCAAGTCCAGCCATCGCCAGAACGGACAGGCCATTGCCGAAGGAGCAGCATTCCTTGTGATTCTCCTTCCAATCATGCTGGCAGTGTTATTCTTGACACTTTATATAGGTATTAGTTCTTATTATCATGTGGTGTTAGTTCAGGTAGCTGATGCTGGTGCTAGATCTGCGGTAAACGAGAGATACTGGATAGGCGCACAAAGACCGGATTATGATCCAAAAAAAGCAGGGACGAAGATAATGGCCTTGGTGACGAACTTGTGGACGCAGACCGGATTACCCGGAACAGTCGACCCAACGATGAGCGCAGTCGACTTGACCAGCACGGACACAGTTACTGTCACCTTGTCCGTAAATAACGTGCCAATTCCCAGCGGTGGTTTTTTGTCACCCATCCTTGCGCTACAAGCTAAAGCAGTCGAGCCTTATAACATAGAATCAGCATTCGGAGTGTTGGGAATCTCTGCATGGGACCCAACTTCAACCAACGGAATGGGAATCTATGTACCGTGCTTTGGAGCCGGTCATGCCAATCAACCACCGTACCAAACCCCTGGTCCCACATGTATGCCCAGTGGTTATCAGTATTCATGTTGGCATCTAGATTTACACGCAAACACCAACCCACCAATAGACGGTCCCGGGTATTGGTGGTGCGGCGCATACTGAGTGGTGAGTTGCTGTAAGCCCTCGTTGGGAGTGCATTTTGAGTGGTTCTGCTTATTCGAATACATTAGCGTGCTGGGGATTTTGACCGAAAAATGTCGGTAGCCTTAAAAGAATCAACAATGAGAAACGAAAAACCAGATCGAAATGGGTAAGGTAGAACCAGGCAAGCTATGCGGCGCCGACCATCAACTTATTGCTTCTCGGCCACAATCCATTGAAAGTAACGCCAACTCATGCGTCACAGCTACCAGGATCGTAGAATGAGACTATTGTGCCAACACCTACTCTGAGCCTATTCACCTGCAACTCCTGGGCATTTCACCCATGGCAGATTAGAAGTGGACGCTCCTGTTTAACAGTATTGATTATGTGCTTTGCTCACATTCTGTTATGGCTCACAGCAGCTCTGTTGCCTGCTTCAGCTACGCCTTGCAGCTGTCATAGCACCGACAACACTGCATTGTCTGGCAGCACTCTTCTGGCTGCTTATCCAGGCGCTCCTTACCCTTATCAAGGTGGAGCTCAATCCACTAATCTGCAAGGTGGAACTCAATCAGCAACTCTACAAGGCGGCACACAAGGCGAGCTCATTCAAGGGAAGGTTGAGCAGGAGTCCGGTCCAGTCAATGTGCTTATTCTCATCGACTCCTCTTACAGCATGAAAGAGAAGCTTGGCGGAGGCGAAGCAAAGATGATATCAGCCAAACATGTGCTCGAGAGTACGCTTGCCCGCATCCCGCCTGATGTCAATTTAGGTCTGAGAGTCTTTGGTCAAGGCTACACCGGAAGCCCTGATATTGACTGCCAGCAATCAGCACTCCTTGTCCCAATCGGGCACGGCAACCGTCGCTCAATCATAGAACAGGTCAGACAGCTCCGCCCTTACGGATTGACACCACTCACGTATGCGCTCATGCAAGCCGAGCGTGATTTGCGACAGGTTGAAGGTAGCAAGACAGTCATTTTAATCTCCGACGGTGCTGAGACCTGTGGAGGAGACCCCTGCGCTTACATCGCCAGATTGAGAGCTTGTGGAGTCAAGCTCAAAGTTGACATAGTCGGACTGGGCATGTGGAGAGAGCGCACTGCCCGGTCCCAACTCAACTGTATAGCCGAGCGCTCCGGCGGCAAGTATTATGACGCCAATACGGCTGCAGAACTTGCAGACAGTATCTCTTCAATGGTTCACGCTGCTCTGTCAGGACGTGTCATCACCAAAATGAAGCAACCTGCAACCGGCACTGAGACCCTAGCAGAACCTAATACACCAGAGACACCACCAGGCAATTCGGCCGAGCCGATACCGATGCAGATTCCAGTAGTTCCTCCTCAATGACAAAGTTGTAGCCCGGTAGTGAGATTCCACGATAGTGCGACAGCGCTGGGCCAATGCTTCGTAGGGTCCCGTTGCACGCGCCTTCGGGCGGATGCAATCCGCCCCTACGGTACTTGTTGCAGAACTTTGGAATCTCACTACTAGGTGGTAATGCTGAAGCAATGCCACACCACAGGCGGTGCGTGATTGGCAAGCGAACTATCAGTCAATCGTGTAAGACCGCATACCAAGAGTCAGATGCGAAGCCGCATCCTGTGCCATGCGATCTGCCAAAGGCGTGTACCGGTCAGTGAGAGCACGCGGGTAGACGCCAAGTCCAACTACAAAGAGACATAACACTGATGCCACAACAACTTCCCAGGCTTTCATGCCACTTAAATGTCCAGACCACTTGTCGAGCTCTGGTCCGTAGAAAAGCCGTTTGAGCAGCCAGAGCATATATGCGGCAGTCATAATAATGCCTGTTGCTGCCACAACAATTACTGTGTGCACAAAAGCTGACTGAGAGGCAATCTCAGCCATAGGCGAGGTAAATGCTCCATAGAACACAGTTGCCTCAGCAACAAAGCCGGAGAGTGCAGGCAATCCCAGATTGGCTAAAGAAGCCAGAAGCCAGAAGTAAAAAATAGCCGGCATCTGTCTGGCCAGCCCACCGCCAATTTCAGAAATCTTTCTCGTGTGGCAGCGGTCATAGACTGTTCCGACTAAGAAGAAGAGAGCAGCAGATATAAAGCCGTGGCTAATCATCTGAAAAATGGCGCCATTTAAGCCAGCTGCAGAGAGCGAGCCTATTCCCAGAGTCACAAAACCCATGTGACTTACACTGGAGAAAGCAATAACCCGCTTCATGTCATCCTGCACCAGACACGCTATCGCTGCCCAGACAATGTTGAACGCTCCCAGTGCCATCAGTCCTGTACCAAGCCCTACTATGGCATCAGGGAAGAAACCAAGACAGATCCTGACCAAACCGTACGCGCCCATTTTGAGAAGCAAACTGGCCAGAATCATCGATACTGGCGTAGGCGCTTCCACATGGGCATCAGGCAACCAGGTGTGAAACGGGAAAGAAGGTAGCTTAATCATGAAAGCAAGCATAAAACCAAGGCACGCCACCAGCTGAACAACTTTGCCCAACATCGGTGAGCAAGTAGCCAGTTTGACCATATCAAATGTTTGATATCCGGCGCCCAGCAACCCGAGCTGATAATACAGATAAAGCAAGGCAGCCAACATAAAGATGCCGCCAAAGAATGTGTAAATCAGGAACTTCATTGCAGCATAGTCACGCCGCGGACCACCCCAGATTGCTATCAAAAAATACATGGGAACAAGTTCAAGTTCGTAAAGGACAAAAAACTGAATAAGATCCTGTGAAACAAACACACCAGTAATGGATGCTGTAAGTAACATAAGTAGACTGTAGTAAAGGCGTGGTCTGTTCTCACCAACATTTTTGCTTGCCAATACTGATGCAAACGTGACAATGCTCGTCAGAGCAACCAGACAAAGGCTCAAGCCATCGACGCCAACATGGTAGTCAACTGGCAACGGTGCCCTTATCCAGGATATCTGCTCACTAAACTGCATTCCGACCTGTCCAGGGTGAAAGCCAGTCGCTGCTGCTGCACAGACAAACACCATGGCAGATGTCAAATAAATGGCCAGTCGTCGGGACCATGACCCAGGACAGACTCCGATAACAAATGCCCCAGCCAGCGGCAAAAGAAGCAGAATAGTCAAGAGATGTAGATGCTCAGGAACCACAGCTAACTCCAATTGATTGGGAACGGCTCAGGCTAAATTGTAGTTTGATGTTGACAGATTTCGCTTGGTAACAGCTATCTGTTGTAACTGAAGTTTTATTGAACATAAAGTTATTTCCTCGACACAAAGTCAGGTACCTCATTTTTGCGCGCCAGCACAGCTCTGCCTGTGGGGTTGGTTTGTAACAGCGCCCCCGGGCGCTGTATATTGTGTATACGTTTCGATTTACTATCAGTCGTTGCGTTAACACGTTGACATTGTGGAGATCTCATATTGCATCTACCAACCCTAACCAATGTGCTTTTTGCCTGGTCGCCAATGATTGTGCTGGCGCCGTTTATAGCTGCAATTGTCATTATCCTATTTGCAAGATTCAATAGAACTTTATCGATGCTCCTATCTGTTGGCGCTGTGGCTTACTGCTTCCTGCATTCATGTGCCATTCTCAATGTCCTTTATAACCAACCGCTGCTCAACCCTGCATCTATCAACTGGGACTGGTTCAACTCACAAAGTTTCCACCTCTCAATGGGGGTTATGATCGACCACCTGGCAGCAGTTATGCTCCTTGTCGTCACAACAATCAGTTTGTTTGTACAGATTTATTCACACGGATATATGCGTGAAGACCCGGGATATGCAAGGTTTTTTGCTTACCTCTCCCTCTTTACAGGCTCCATGTTGGGGCTGGTTGTATCAACAAACCTATTTGAAAGCTATTTTTTCTGGGAGCTCGTTGGAGTCATGAGCTACCTTCTCATCGGCTTCTGGTGGCACAAGCGCACAGCTGCTGAAGCTGCTTTGAAAGCTTTTATAGTCAACCGCATTGGTGACTTTGGCTTCTTAATTGGTATCCTGTTTTTCCTCTCGTCAACCTTTGGATTCTGGGTCAACCATCCAATCCTCATGTTCTCAGATCCGCAAGGGTTTGATTTAGTCGGGGCAATCAGATGGGGGTATAGCCACGGAACCCTCACTGAGCTGACTTTGACCGGCATCTCAATCTGTATGCTCTTAGGACCTATTGCCAAGTCTGCCCAACTGCCGCTTCATGTCTGGCTTGCCGACGCCATGGAAGGTCCCACACCAATCTCAGCTCTCATTCACGCAGCCACAATGGTTGCTGCCGGTGTCTATCTGATAGCGCGCGCTTATCCAATCTGGCTTACTCCAAGCCAAACACTAGATTCTGCCGGGCTGGCTGTCATTGCCTGGGTCGGTGGCATTACAGCTTTTGTGGCAGCAACAATAGCTCTTACTCAGTTTGATATTAAACGTATTCTGGCCTGGTCGACAGTCTCGCAACTTGGTTATATGTTTTGCGGTCTGGGCACCGGTGCCTATACAGCTGGCATATTCCATCTTTTCAACCATGCATTTTTTAAGGCTATGCTTTTCCTGTGCAGTGGTGCGATTATCCACGCCCTGCACCACTGTTATGCACATGACAGCCAGTTGCAGAAAAGACTCAATGAAGTCTCCCTGTCTGACCGGCTTATTCCACCAGACCAGGACTTGCGCAATATGGGCGGACTGTGGAAATACATGCCAATTACCGGCTCCTGTTTTCTAGTGGGATGTCTATCTATATCGGGCATCCCGGGCTTGAGCGGATTTTTCTCCAAAGATGACATCATCTCGTCAGCATTTAGATATACCGGAGGTGGGCATGAACTGCTCTCCGCCTTGCTTATAATTACAGCCGGACTGACTTCTTTTTACATGTTCAGAACGTTTTTCATGGCTTTCTTCGGTCAGTATAGGGGCAAAGAAGAACCACACAAAGAGAAGATTTCAGTTATGAACCTGCCTCTTATAGCTCTGGCAGTTCCTTCCATCATATCCGGTTATCTAGGCGCTAATCCGCAGTGGCTGCCTCAGCTATGCGGTATCTCTGCTCCTACCACACTGCCTAATCTGTTCGGGCAGTTCCTACACTGGGGCCCAACTGCACAGTTTGAATCTGCCAACCTGCAGATCATGTGGATTTCAATCGCCTTTGCCGCAGGCGGCATACTGCTTGCTTATATGGCTTATGTCAAGAATTTCGCAGTTAACAGCTGGTGTGCAGATAAATTCAAACCTTTTTACACCCTGTCCTGGAAGAAATGGTACTTTGACGAAATATATCTCTGGATTTGCCAAAAGCTAGTTTTGCGGTTGTTCCGATCGCTCTGGAATCTCATTGATATGACACTTGTGGATAACTGTGTCAACCTCTCCTGTTTTGCCACCCTCGGTAGTGGCGAACTGCTGCGATATTCGGAGAATGGGCGTGCTCAATGGTATGCACTTGTCATCTTTGGCAGCGTTGCAACATTGGCACTGCTTTATTTCTTTATCCGCCCCTGACATTAACTGCCAAGTGCCAGAGTGTAAAGACACAACTGGCGTACATGCCAGTTCAAGATTCCAAGCTCAGTCTCGCTAGAAAGCTCAGAGTCACAAATCAGCAGTCCAGCTAGCACTCTTCACATTGCGTTCACGTCCTTGTGTTATTTTATTCAAGCAGCGCCAAAGATACTGGAGCTGTTGCCTCAGACATTGACCAGAACACGCTTTGCCAGTCCAGTATCCTGCCCTGAAGGTATAGGAGATGAAGAGAATGCAAGAAGTCACCATTGGCATTGGTGGATCAGCTGGAGACGGGCTTGACAAGTCGGGTGATACTCTGGCTCGCACAGCAGGTCGCCTGGGACTCCAGGTCTATGCTTATAACTGCTACCAATCGATCATTCGCGGCGGGCATATCTTTCTGAAAATAAGAATTGGTGACGAGAAGGTGAGGTCGCACGGCAATCATCTCAATGCATTGATTGCTCTCAATCAGGACACTATTGAGCGCCATGCCGGTGAAGTTGAAGATGGTGGCGTGATCCTCTTGAATGGCGACCGGCTGAAATGCAACCAGGCACGCATCCGCGCTGGTGTGAATATCTTACCGCTGCCCATGTCTCACGTAACTGCCTCAGTTGTGGAACAGTTTGGGCCAATTCAGCCTATCATGCAGAATACTGTGCTTGTGGGAGCTCTAATGTATCTGGCTCAAATTGATTTCGAGCAGGCTTCTGGAGTACTGACAGATACTTTCAAGCACAAAGGACAGAAAGTAGTTGATTTGAACGTCGGCTTGCTCAAAGCTGGCTGGGACTTTGCCAGCAGTCACAGCAAGCCTGTTGGAGCCAGCTGGAAATACAGCCGCGTGCGCCGACCTTTTGTAACAGGCAATGAAGCGATTGCTCTGGGAGCTGCTGCTGCCGGTTGTAAGTTCTACTGTGCCTATCCGATGACTCCTGCCACCAGCATTTTGCACTGGATGTCCAGTCACGCCAAACGACTGGGGATCTGCGTCAAGCAGGCTGAAGACGAGCTTGCTGTAATCAACATGGCAATAGGTGCCGGACTGGCCGGAGTAAGGGCAATGTGCGCCACTGCCGGCGGTGGCTTCGCTTTAATGACAGAAGCTATCGGCATGGCAGGAATGATGGAAGCACCGGTAGTTTGCGTGGAAGTACAGCGTGGCGGTCCGTCAACCGGACTGCCCACTAAAACAGAGCAGGCGGACCTCTTTCAATTATTGGGTGCCTCGCAAGGGGAATATCCTCGTATGATCGTCGCTCCCTCTGACGTCACTGATGCTTTCTGGACTACTGTGGAAGCATTCAACATGGCAGAGCGCTACCAGATGCCAGTCATGATCATGTCGGATCTGCTTCTCTCCGAACACCCGGAGACAGTGGATGCGGATGCACTTACACACGATGTCACGATCGATCGTGGACAGATGATCACCTCCTGGAACCCAGATGCCGGCAAGTATAAGCGTTACGCCATGACTCCATCCGGCATCTCACCGCGCGCCTGTCCTGGCTGTGCTGAAACACTTTATGTGGCAGGCTCAGACGAGCATGATGAAGAGTCCATTCTAGTTTCAGACATGTACACATCACCTGCAACCCGTCGCAAGATGATGGAAAAGCGGATGCGCAAAATGGATCAACTGCTAAAGGATCTTCCTGCCCCATCGCTTGTTGGTCCAGCAGATGCCGAAGTCACTCTTGTGACCTGGGGATCCACCGGCGGAGCGGTAGCTGAGGCAGCCAAAATGCTCTCAAACGAGGGCATCAAGACCAGTTATCTCCAAATCAAATACATAGTGCCTTTCCATAGCAAGGAAATAAGCGCCATTCTTAACCGTCCGACGATGAAGATTACAGTCGAAGTAAACTACACAAGTCAGCTGTCCAAATATGTGCGCATGGAGACCAGCATAAGCATGGACGGACACATCAATAAATATGATGGTGAGCCGCTTGAACCAGCCTATATTGTCAGTCACGTTAAAGACATTTTGGCAGGGAGAAAGCCAGATCTAACAGTGACTGAAGCTGAAGCTAAAGAGATTGCTGATCACTATTTGAGAACCCATTTTGCAAATAAGTTGTGCCCGACTAAGGCTGTCTGCCAGCCCAGCAAAAAATACAACGAGCCAGTGTGGACAATTGAACTCACACATAGACTAAGCGGAGAGCCAGGTGGCGAGATGATCGTGGGCGCTCATACAGCATCCACCTATTCATTCAAGAAGGTGGAGGAAGAGTCGAGCAAGCCTGCGCCTCAGTTAACGCGGCAGTAGCTCCCGGAAGCAACAACTGTTCAACGGCTCTGCCAACCAAGCAATTCTCAAATGAAACAAATGTATAGGAAGAGGAATTAGTAATCATGTCAACAGTTGTAGAACTGCCTGTAGACTTATTCAAAGGACCTATCGAACCTGACTGGTGCCCAGGGTGTGGTGACTACGGCGTGCTGAAATCAGTACAGCAAGCAGCAGCAATATGTGGTGTCCAACCTAAAGATCTCTTGATTGTCTCTGGGATCGGATGTTCGTCCAATCTTCCCGGCTTCATGCACGCTTACGGGATACACAGTCTCCATGGGCGCTCAGTACCTGTCGCCACCGGTGCCCACCTGGCGAATACGGATCTCAAAGTTGTCATGACAGGCGGTGACGGGGACGGATACGGAATTGGTGTAGGACATTTTATCCACGCCATGCGCCGCAATCTAAATCTCACTTATGTTGTGATGGACAATCAGATTTACGGATTGACGACTGGACAATGTTCACCAACCACGACTGTCGGACATCGCACCAAATCCACCCCGGAAGGCAATATGGAGCGTCCAATCAATCCGCTAGCACTCGCTATTGTCGCTGGTGCCACTTACGTTGCACGCGGATTTTCTGGCGAGCAGAAACATCTTGCTGATATCATAGCTGGTGGCATAGCACATAAAGGATTTGCATTAATAGACGTATTTAGCCCTTGTGTTACTTACAACAAAGTAAACACTTATCCCTGGTTTAAGGAGCGCGTATACAAACTGGAGGAGACCGATTGGAATCCATCCGATGCTGGCAGATCTTTGCAGAAGGCGTTTGAGTGGGGCGACAAAATACCGCTGGGAGTGCTCTACAAAAGTGATCAACTGACTTATGAAGACAGCGAACCAGCCTTTGAACAAGGACCGCTCGTCAAGCAAAAACTTGGACTCGAGAGCAAACTGTTTGCTGAACTTATTGAAGAGATGGTCTGAAGGGTTTGACTAAACAGCAGCTTATTGTACGGCACCAGAAACAAGATTGCGTCCGACGCTGGAGGTGAGAGCACCAGGTATAGTGCCCTTAATGCGGGAAGCCGGTATGACCAGAACAAAGTCAGCCGCAGGGTTTGCTTCCATAGAGAGCACTATCGGCCAGGTCGCCAGTTCAGGCAGCTTCCGGCGCAAATCGTCAGTCTGCGGATCGTCAGCACGTTCACTGCTTTGAGTAATCTGTTCGTGTCGGCAATCAGAGAGCTGAGTTTGCCACTTGCAACCCACTCGATAGCCGCTGTTGTTCAACAAACTTTCAATCCGTGCGGCAGTCTCCTCCGCCCCACGTGGATACTTTATGGCAACGGTCACAGGACTGACGACACTGCCCTCTTTAGGTACACGTGCCGTTGCAGTACCATTCTCCTGCTCAGCTGGAGACACTGCCAGCAGACCGGTTCCAACGAGGCGCTGCAGAGTAACCCGTGCTTGATCCATATCCACCAGCCAGTAGCTGCCACCGCCAATCATGGCCGGCACACCACGCAAAGTGGCTGTCTCCATCTGCGTCGGCTGCACATCTTTCAAGAAAGAAACCAACTTAAACATATCTTGAGCTGTCAGATCTGTCACAACATTGTCCCGGGCAAAGCCGATCAGTGCAGGCAGCTTGAGTATAATCTGAGGCTCTTTTAACTTACTTGCCAGCTGTCTGAGAAACCATTGCTGTCGCTCAACCCGCCCGATATCTCCGAGCGCATCATGACGAAAACGCACATACTCTTCAGCCTGAGCAGCGTCAAGAGAGTTAACCCCTGGCTGCAGGTCTATGTTCAGCCCAGCTGAGCGGTCGCGATAGTGCATAGCTTTCTCAACCACAACTTGCACCGGACCAAGCGCTTGCACCAGTGTTTTCAGACCTTCCGTATCAAGAACTACATAATGATCAATTTGCACTAAAAAGGTTTTGCGCACAGTCGCTACTGCCAGATCTGGACCGCCAAAAGCATAAGCTGAGTTAATCTTATCTGTGCCATGTCCTTCGATAGCTACCCTGCTGTCTCTGGGGATGGAGACCAGTCCAACTCTTTTTCGGGCAGGATCGAGGCTGACAATCATCATCATGTCAGAACGTGTGCCGACATAACGCTGAGTACCGCGTCCGTTCGAGTCAACACCCATAACGAGCAGATTCATATGCTCATTAAGCGCAGGCGCCAGACCAGACAATCCTGCGCTGCCAGGTGACAGCTGTATACCGAAGGCACTGGGCGTCAAGACTTGAGATAGTGCCTGACAGTGACTCCTGCTGAGAACTACCAGGAGCACTATTCCGGTCGCCAATCCAACCAGAATAGAGGTGAAAACTTGCCATACCGGGTAGACAGGCTGGTGTTGCTGCTTTTTTTGCACTGGTTACCTATTCGTTTCCAAACATTGACAGATTCAATCTTACCTTGTCCTTTATTAGCTATACTGAGTAGCTGCTAACACTTGACTGAACTTTACGACACAATGAGTTTAAAACGTGCAGATGACTGATAAGAGCTCCGGTAATTAGGGTACAGGCAGAATCTGTTGCGGCAGGAGCACTAGAAAATAGATGACCCCAAGTGCTATAGAAAGACCACAGGTTAACGGCCCAAGCGGTTTTATAGAGCTGAACGGGCAGATGCTGCTTGTCGACTATGGCAAAGTCTATCTGGACGGCACCCCAATAGGCTTTCTTTATGAAGATGGAGTGTTGAAAGACACTAACGGTCCGCTGGGAGCATCAGCAGCACCCAGGGCAATCGATGTCATTCCTGGCTGCGTATTCCGCGGAATCGATACTACCGGAATGCCCCTGGAATTGCCATTTGCCAAGCCTGGACCGACAGGGGGACTCAATTACAACGGCGTTCCGCTTAACGTCATAAACGGTCGACTCTCCACACAGGATCATCGCCTGGTAGGAGAATTCGAAGAGGACGGTACTGTCTATTTGCGGGACGCAATCAATAAGGCGCCGCGCCGCAAGCTTGATGAACACACTCAACTGGCAACCTTCTTCGAAGGACGCAACGGGAAAGGAGAGCCATTTAGGCGTGAATTTCTGCGCCCTCTTTATAAAGCAGATAAGAATTATTCAGAGAATGAGACTATCCGTTATTTTGAAGGTTTTGACGCGCTCACCTCTGTACAGAAGCGATATGTTATGGACAGCCTGAAGTTGTGGTCTTCATGTGGTTTGCTGCAAATTGTGCGCAAAAGTGAAGGAACTGCGGCTCTCGGAAGTGTCAAACACGGAGCAGCTGGAGCCACCGGAGTCCGTACTGGCAATGTCACTCTCGATAGAGAAGAGTTTGAAAAAGAAATTATGCTAATCAAACGCTTTGGACTGCTGGCCACAGTGGCTACGCGCTGGAAGCCGTACTTTGAAGTGCGCTTAAACCTGGTCGTTTCTCACGAGTATGGACATCAGCTCGAATTTATTCTCTCCCAAGCCACCCAGGAAAAGATTGATGAGCTCTACAGGAAACAACTCAGTCTGTCAGAACGGCGTTTCCCGTCGCCAAGAAGTTATGACGGTACCTCCGAGCTCCTCCCGCAGGACAAGATACTTGACCGCATCTTTATTTCTGGATATGCCCGCCAGAGTATGCATGAATACTGGGCTGAATGTGTTGCAGCTTTTTCAATGAAAGAGGGCAGGAGAGCATTGAAAGAATTAGATCCTGCAATTAGCCATATGCTTGAAGAGCTCGTAACCGCACCGGAAAAAATGGTCCGAGCTGTTTTTGTAGATCAAATCTTAGACCTGCAAGCTAGTCTGAGGCTAGGCAACGAACTGTCCGGAAACCTGCTCGACTCTTAACTGGCAAGCAAAAGAACAATCATTGGGGAACAATTCGATAAACTTACGTAGGTTATGCGAAACAGATTAGTACTATTAGCCATCGTGCCGCTTCTTCAGGTCTTCTTGTCCATGGAAGCTTTTGCCTCACCGTCTGAACTCAAGCCGGTGCTGAAAGCAATTGATCCATCGCAAGCCAAGGCAGACACAACCAAACCGGTGCCGCTCTCTCCCAGCCCTAACCCGTTGAGCAAAGTTATAGGCGAACCGATCAACGGGACTCAACAACCCCAGACCATTGCACCTGTGGAAAACCTGTCACCACAACAGGCGTATCCACCACAAGAGTCAGCCGTCACTGCCACGCCGCCAGCCTCAAGCTACTCTGCTCCCGGTTCTGGCTATCCCCAGCCTGCAACCGGCTACCCTGCTCCCAATTACAACTATCCTCAATCTGGAACTGGTTATCCGGCTCCCGGTTCCACTTATCCTCAATCTGGGACAGGCTATCCTGCTCCCGGTTACAACTATCCTCAATCTGGAACTGGCTATCCTGCTCCCGGTTACAACTATCCCCAATCTGGGACAGGCTATCCAGCCGCTGGTTCCACTTACTCTCAAACTGGCTCTAGTCTTGCTCCTGCCCGTCCGACGCAAGCATTCCCAAGCGAAAACATGATTCCGGAATTCGGACAACCTTTGCCGCCTGCTCAAGCGCCAAACTATCCGCCTGTGAACGGACAGCCCAATTACGGTCCCGGCTTTGTCACACAGAGCAGAGCGGACTCCACAGCAGGCGTCACACCGCTAACCGCCACACCGCCATCCGTCTCTCCTCTGCAAGGTATCCAGCAGTCCGTCTCACCTTTGGAAGCCCAACTAATACGCCTGGAGCAGCTGGCTTTCGGCTCAACCTACCCAGAGCATGAGCTTTGCGATCGTGTTGACCATCTCGAATCGGAGGTGCTAGGCAGTACCGGCTCAGGCGACCTGTCAGTCAGGTTGGCTAAAGTGGAAGCTAAGCTAAGCGGACAAGGCGCTTTTGGTCAAACTGCTCAGGCTGTTGCTGTTTCGCACATAGCTACAAGCACTCCGCATTGGCACGCACCACCTTCACCCAAAACAGTCCAGCAGCAGGTTGCCCAACCTCCTGCGCCACAAGGGAAAGCACCATCCGGCAATGCAGGTACAAGTTCCACATCTTCGACAGCAGGACCTGCAAAGCGATCTAAAATTGCCCGTTCAAAACAAAGTGAGCTCAAGCAGGCTGCCAGCATACAGCCACAAGTATCGCCTCAAGACGCTAGCACCACTGCCGGTGGCACTCACGATCAGTATGATTTTCAGCATGTCGTAGACTCTATCCCTTGCGATAAACGGTCTGGCGACTACTTTGCACAACTGCACCACGGTCCTAATGGAACAGTCGCACGCTGGACAAAGTTTCCAGTGAAAGTTCATTTACCGCAAGAGACTCCACAATCCTGGCAGAACAGTCTGGAGGGTGGAATAAAGAGATGGACACAATACCTACCACTAGCTATTACTGCAGTAAAAGAGCCTGCCGACATAGAGGTCGTCTGGGTCAACCACCTGCAACCGAACAATCTTGGCGTGACAAAAGTGCAGGTTAAACGAGGCGCAATGCAGTGTGTTGTTTACGTTCTCAGACCGACATATTATCCATTGGAGGTTCCTGAAAAAGCCCTTGCTGGAGTGTTTTTGCATGAGATTGGACACGCTCTCGGAATATGCGGACACAGCAACTCTCCAGATGACCTGATGGCACCAATCGAAGTAAGCATGTCTGTCTGGAAACATGACACCGGTTCCAAGCATCTGTCCGGCAACATCCGCACACGCGATTTGAACACACTTAAGCACATTTATGAAACCCCCTGTGTTCCGCAAGACTTCACAAGCTCTCAACCGACAGATTGGTCCATCCGCTTGAACAGTTCTGCGCCATAACATCCAGACAGCTGGCTACTTACTGGACGGCCGCTGTAAAACCGCAGACAGCGGAATCTAACTCCTGCTCGTCCCAAACACCTGGGTGCGCGGGCTTCCAGCCTAATGCCGGGACAACCGTCCACCATCTTGCACACTAGGCTTCCAGCCTTCCACTTCCAGCAGTGTCCGCTGTTGGGGTCCACTGTTGGGGTCCACTGTTGGGGTCCACTGTTGGGGTCCACTGTTGGGTCCACTGTAGTGGCGGCTCGAGAGCCGCCCACCAGGCGCGTCCCGACGCGCATCTACACCATCTTGCACACTAGGCTTCCAGCCTTCCACTTCCAGCAGTGTCCGCTGTTGGGGTCCACTGTTGGGGTCCACTGTAGTGGCGGCTCGAGAGCCGCCCACCAGGCGCGTCCCGACGCGCATCTACACCATCTTGCACACTAGGCTTCCAGCTCGCACCAAGCGAAGCGGACACCGGCGCAGCAGGAACCAGCAACACATGCCAACCAAAGACTCCAATCCGACATGTCACTTAACGTATTGTTGTGCCGAAGAGGGACATGAGGACAACGACACGCATTTAAACTGCTCAATTACAAGCACGACTGAACATCGTCTCAGGCAGCAGAGTCAATCTCAAGCGACAATACAGAAGCTACGCTAAGGAGACAACCAATGGCAGTCAGCTTGAAAACAATTACAGTTGCGCACAGTCCGGATTCGGATGATGCCTTTATGTTTTACGCTATCGCAAAAGACAAGCTGAGCATTCCCGGACTTACAATCAAGCAGGTTTTGAAGGATATTCAAACACTCAACCACGATGCTATGAAGGGTACTTATGAAGTTTCAGCCATCTCCTTTGCAGCTTATCCTCTAGTTGCAGAACGTTATGCCATGCTGCCATGCGGAGCAAGTATGGGTAACAAGTACGGGCCTCTGCTGGTAGCACGCCACGCCATGACCAGAGAGCAGCTGCGCCAAGCCAAGATAGCCATTCCCGGGAAGTTAACTACTGCTTATCTGGCACTGAGACTCTATGAACCTGAGCTCCAGGTAATAGAAGTGCCATTTGATCGCATCCTGGACGCTGTCAACAACGGAGAAGCTGATGCCGGATTGATTATTCACGAAGGGCAACTCACTTATGCCAGCTCCGGTCTCGTCAAAATAGTGGATCTGGGTGAATGGTGGTACGAGCTCACTGAGTTGCCATTGCCGTTAGGTGGAAACGTCATCCGCAAGGATCTCGGAGCAGACCTAATCGCCTCCACAACCAAGCTGCTAAAAGACTCCATAGTTTATTCTTTGACTCACCGCAAGGAAGCCTTAGAATACGCGCTCACATTTGCTCGCACAATGCCACCACGGCTGGCGGATAAATTTGTCGGCATGTATGTTAACGAGCTGACAGTAGACCTGGGTGACTCAGGCAGAAAGGCAATTGCAAAACTGTTTGAGATGTCCTGGGAGAAGGGATTATTGTCCAGCCCTGTTACAGTGGAATTTGTGTCAGCGTAGCCGCACGCTGACGGCCATGAGCCCCAGCCATACTCTGAGGAGCCAGATGAACCAACATTTTCTGCGAGCAGCCAAATCACTTTCAGGCATGTGACTAACCAAGTCTCAACTTCCGTTTGGATGGCAAGAAACGGATTGGAAAACTTACAAACAATATGCGCATTTTGCACAGTCGCTTTATTTCCGTCGTAGAACTACTAGTGCGTTTCCTAAATAACGCGACACTCGTAGGGGCGGATTGTATCCGCCAGGGCACATGCAATGCGCCCCTACGAACGGTCCGACTGTATCGATACTTTGCAGACGCACTACTACTTTGCCTCATCACCTGCCAACTGGCAGCAGTAGCCAGAGAGACACTCAAATATCAGGACAGTTACATCCCGCCTGCTGCAGCAATCGCTCAATCAAACGCTTTTGCTCTCGGATTCGAAATGAGCGCACCACTACTTGACGGCTGGCAGCATCAAGGATTTAAGACAATCATTGACAACAACGGACAGTTTGGCAAGACTCTCTCCTCATCTTTAGTAGTGGATCGTACAAACGATCCTGTACTGATCAAAATTATTGCCGAGGCACAGCAACGCTTTGGACACCTGAGTGCTCCTTGCAAAGCCGAGGCTCTCACCAGATATGCACACTCTATATTTGTTGCTCCAGGCGTCCTGGACGATGATCTGTCCAACTGGGATGATTCATTCGGCAACCAGCACCGCGGAGAGCGTCTATTGCTTGGAGAGTACATACTGCAAGGCAAGGGAGTGTGCGAGCAACAAGCTGTTCTGCTTAAGGTTCTTGCAGACGAACTGCACCTGCCTGCAACACTTGTCTTTGGATTTGACAATGAGACAGGTCATGTCTGGACCACAATGGACCTGGAAGGGAAAGAGCTCATTTATGATCCCACTCAAGAACTAATTGCCACTACCCGCGGTGAGGCACCAAGTCATAAGACAATTCGCGACCTTTACGGCGCCGACATAGATAAGTTGAAAGCTGTTATAAAGGTGCATGATTGCCTGCTCAACCAACAGTATCCTGAGGCAGAACAGCTCTTGCGACAGTTGGTAGCACTGGATGCCAGAGCTCTCGGGAAAACACATCCTGTTTATGCAGTGAGTCTGGGACGGATAGCAGCACTCTATGAACTGCAAGACAAAGGCAGGGAAGCCGAACCATATCTAAAAGAAGCGCTGTCCGTGTCTCGACATGCCTGGGGTCCAAACCATCAAGAGGTAGCAGATCGCCTCAATAAGCTGGCTAATCTAGAACATTCGTTAGGCAAGAATCGTATTTCAGCACAGCTGTTCAAGCGCGCAATTAGGATTTACGAACAGGCATTAGGACCTGATGATGCCAGCATAGCTGATCCACTCTACAACCTGGCTGACCTTTATAAGGAACAGGGTAGATACGCCCAGGCAGAAGAACTTTTCAAGCGTGCCCTGGCTATCTACCAGAGGGCTAAAGGTCCAGATAATGAAGATGTCCTAGACACCCTGGCTAAGCTCAAAGAGCTCTCCGGCTCAGGCTAACCAATACAGTCATTTCACCTAGCGCCGTGCGTGAGCATTCACTATGTAATTGCTGCATCAGGTTGAGGAGCCGCACAGAACGTCTCAACACTTTGTTCAACACCCGCAGCAGCACCGGACGGGAACACATTGCCACTATCCCGCACCCTTATTTTGATTGCTTCTCCAGCAATCAATCCGCTGGTAGCTGCCTGCCCCACTCCTCTGGTCCAGCTGCTTGAATCCCCTATGATAAACAGATTGGGAATAGTAGTCTCCATGCTCTTGGACACTGCAATTGCGTCAGGATAACTCTTACACTCAGGTGCATAAAGTAAGGTCGATTCGTCGGAGACACCAGGACAGATCTTATTAAAAGAATCAAGATACTCGATTATCCCTTCCAGAATACGGTGCGGATAAGCCAGAGAGATGTCGCCGCATTCAGCCTCTAGTGTTGGTTTCACCAGATTGTTTTGCAGCGTCTTGGTGCGTCGTCCTGCTCTCAAGTCACCTAAGCGCTGCAGAAGCGGTCCGCCGCCAGCCAGCATATTTGCCACTTTAGCAATTGTTTGTGAGTAAAGTTGCGGGTCCTTAAACGGTCGTGTGAAAGTCTTGGAGACCAGAACTGCAAAGTTGTTGTTATCCGACTTTTCAAACATTTTGGAGTGCCCGTTGACCAGGACATAATCCCGGTGATTCTCTGGTGTGACAAAGCCGCGCGGATTGGAGCAGAAGTTGCGCACCACATCGTTGTGCCTGCGGCTGCGGAAATACAGTTTAGGCTCATAAAACCGCCTGTCCACTTCTTCAGTAAAATAGCAGCTCGTCTCCACCCGCACTCCTATATCCACCTGTCCTGGCTGTACATCAAGCTCTTTGTAAAACTCTTGCTGAGTAAGCCAATTGGCACCACCACGCCCAACTGAAATAATGCAATAGTCAAAAAGTTCTTCCTTCCCTTCACCTGGGAAGCGATAGCGATCGTATTTAACGGCAAATTTGTCGTCACTGCGCGCTACGCAAGAGACTAAAGTATTCCAGTGGAAAGTTAAGTTGGGACCTGCATCTACAATTTGATCGAGGATACTTGTATTTATAGCCGGAGCATTGTCTGAGCCACAGTGCAAAAGCTCCTGGTAATGATATGTCATACCTGCCAGAGTTGCCCTCTTCTTGATCCACTGCAGATCGTCCTGCGACGGCTTGACCACCGGGATTTCGACCTTGGCATGTGTGATAATCGTCTCTTTGACAGCATCAAGCCGTCTCTGCAGTTCTCTTTCACCCATCAAGTCGTAGAGCCGTCCACCAATAACTGAAGAGGCTGTCAAAATTACCTTAAAATCGTTCCAGCTTCCGGCTGACTGTCCGGGAGCACAATAGCTACAAGCCTTGGGCGGGCAGATCTCCAGCTTACCCTGGTCAATAGGGCAAGGGTACCGCTTGGCATAAGCCGGTCCTACATCAAAGACATGAACCTCAATTTGCGCTCCAGCCAGCTCCTTCAAAGCGAAGAGCCCGGAAGCACCAAGTCCAACCAATGCTAATTTTTGCATTATCCCTCAAGAGTCTCCGGCGTGCCGAATTGGCACACACAGTTTATGGCTCAACCATAAGCCCGCCGACAGATAATACCATCTCTGCTGGAGGTTGCAAAGAGGGGCGCCTGGCAAGAATTAGAACCAGCCAGGCAGGGCGGCATGCCGAGAAGCTTTTGAAGTGAAGAAATTAATTGCAATGAAATTACATATAACAGACCAGTAGCACTCTGCCACTAATCTAGATGTCAACCTGATTATCTGCATATCTATCCTTCATCCACATAGAACACAGGACGTCGTCGCTCAAGCTCGTCGAGTTTGCCGGTAATTTGCCGACTCACATCATCAGTCACCTGCTGAATTGCAACTTTCTTATTTGCTCTGTACTGTTCATATACCAACATTAGATCAATCGGGCGCCCCGGGTCGATAAAGACAAGTCTGGGCCCTTTTGTCGAGCTCTTGCCAAATACTTCCACTTCAAATCGATCGACCACTTCAGCAAACCGCTCCTGAGTCAACCGTTCGCGCAAGTAACCATCATAAATAGCGATGAAATTCAGAACACGATCCAGGTCACGATAAAACCCTTTTATCTTTGTGGTCTTCTCATCATGCAACTTCTTCTGGTAAGCAGACCACACTTCGTCGCCGTTGCTATAAATATAGTCATCAAGAGCGTTGCGTAAGATACGTACCTGCTCCAGCTGCGACTGTCCATTCCGCAGTTCCAGCTGCAGATAGCCGGCAATGTTTTTCAGAATCGCCCCCCTCAACCCGACAATGCGATCGTTACGCGTAGAGCCGGCAGCCGGCTTGTAGTTATACTCCTGTTCGAGAGTAGACAAAAGGGAGTCGGCAACAGTACCAAGCCGCTTATAGAGCGGATCTTGCATATTGCCACGCAAGCACATACGCTCTTCGATGTGATAAAGCGCTGCCTCCAGATTTTGCCTGATATTTTCGCGATAGATATATTTCAAAGCAACAGGCAGGATATAAACCGGCTCAAAATCTTGCCTTTTCACAAGATCATCCAGCGCCCAAAAAGACATCTGACAAACACCGGCTTCCAGATGGAGCAAAGTATCGTTCTGCCTGGATATTTCACCTTCAGGGAAAATGACCAGCTTCTTTTTATTGGCAGCAATGAGACTCTTTGTAGTCTTGAATGACTCCCTGTCGCTAGCGCCACGTACTATTGAATAACAGCCAAGACGCTGTAGCCAGAACCCTCGCCACCCTTGATCATAGTCAAAGATCTCACGAGCAGCAAGGAAGTTGAAATCTTCACCAACAAGCTTGGAGAGGGCAAACATTACTTCAGGATCATTATGATTTGAATGGTTAGGGCAAATGACTGTGCGCAGCCCGCACAGACAGTGAAAACGCTCCAGCCCCCCATCCACAACCTCGACCTGCGTGTCATGGAGAGTCACTTTCAAAATGGCCGGAAGGAGAAGCTTGGCCAGCCCTATGGCAAATGGTGAATCTTTTGGTGGCTTAAAATCAAGCACTGCTCTGTTCTCACAATATCAAGGAGTGGTGTGTCCAGGCGGATTGTCAGCTGTTGCCATCAGATCAGGAACGCTGACAAATTCACAACCCAGATCTTTGCCTCTCAATATTATTTCCTTGGCAGCCAAAATTGTCTGCTCAGCAAGCAATTCTCCTTCATGTAGAACAATAAGAGCACCATTGCCCAGGCGTCTCATCACCCTGGCAGCTACAGTCGCGGCGCCTGGTACCTCCCAATCAAGCGGAGCTGCTCCCCAGTAAACTGATACCATCCCCCTGTCACTGAGCAGGCGTGCTGTCCTGCCGTCCATCATGCCGTAAGGAGGGCGAAACAAGCCAGGAAATTGCCCTGTAGCACGCAAAATCACAGCATTGGTTCGGTCAATCTCGTCAGCCTGCGCAGCAACAGGCAGAGAGGGCAGGAAACGATGCTGAAAACTGTGATTGCCAATGGTATGTCCGCCAGCAAAGATCTGCTTAAGGAGATCTTCATGCACCGCAGCCCGCGAACCTACCAGAAAAAAGGTAGCCGGCACACCCAACTGCTCCAGCTCAGCCAACAACTGCGGTGTTGTGCTCAAGTCAGGTCCATCGTCAAAAGTCAGACAGACCTTCCCTGGCAGGGCAGAATCAATATTCAGCTGCCCCCAGAAGCCGGGCGGAAGATTGAGACGCCCGATATACCTCAGGCAGTCCATTCGCCACAAGCTGAACTCCTCAAGAAGCCTGGAGACTCTCTTGGCAACAGCACTGGTCGTCGATAGCACTCATAACCTCTGGCGTTAGGGGCAGCTGATTCATTTTACCTTTGACTGCCAGGCTGCCAAGCAAAAATCTGACTTCCAACTCCAACTGCCCGGTCAAAAGTCGTATCATCATATTCCTTTGCTCACCTGATTTGTACACAAACGCTTCAACATCAAGCGGAGCACCCACAGTCAGATGCACCACAGAAGTGGCTGTGTCCTCGTAAGCAATAGCTGAAGGAATAAGCGGACACTTAAGCCCTGCAGCACAACAGTCTAGAGCCAGACGAGCAGCTCCATTTTTGAACCTGTATGGGGTCCCATTGCGATAGATGTTGCCTTCCGGAAAGATGATAGTAGCTTCTCCTTGCACCGCCTTCTGAATAACAAAGCCAGACAAGTCAAAGCGAGGGCTGGCCGGGAATGCTCCTATAGATCGCAAGACTACTCCCTGAAAACCACGCAGCTCTGCAGGTGAGACCATATAATTGGCCGGACGACCAACCAACTGCTTGATCAAAAGTCCATCCCAGCGGGAAACATGATTAGAGACAAGAATGAACGGTCCACTGCGAGGTATGTTCTCTATTCCATGCACTGAAATTTTGTCGAACTTGCAGGCAAGGACACAGTTGTTGACGCCAGCCCAGAAGCACTCGGCAAATTTGTTTTTCCTGTCATAAAGTATATCTTGACCGTTCATATCATTACCTTCAATGCATAACAGGATTTGCCCTGCCTGGTCCTGTACAGTTCCCATCACCCTGCCAACAGCTCATCTGCTACTAAAGTACGCCTTGAGCAGTAATGAAAGTTGTCCAGTTGTGACACTTCAGAAAGTATCCACAAGGGACAGGCACCATAGTCAACCAGAATGAAAAGGTTCAGATTAGCTTGGCACGTTGCTTGATTCAGTCAATTTGGTGGTTGTTTGAATTGTGCGATAAATAATCCGTCGTATCTGTTCGCCCAGTTCGGGGCTGCGGCGATGAGCAATCGACTCGACAGCAGATGCAAAAGCGTAGAAACGATCAATCGGCATATGAGTTGCTTTAGGATGAGGTAACAGACTGCGCATATAACCGCGCAGATTTTCGGCCTCTTTTTCAGACAACGGTTGAACAGCATCCAGAAGTGGTCGCAACGCCTTAAGCGGCACCAGCGGGGTCTGATAGTTGATTACATTGCGCATCAACGCCCGGTGGATTAAAACACATTGAGACAGAGGAGCTTTTTTATCTGTCTCTGATGCTGGTACTGACGCCAGAAAATCCCTTGCTTTAGGAAAATCGTGCATTACTTGAAGCAAAACTTCTGCCCGTCCTGAATCAGGGAAGAAAAGCGGCAGTAAGCCAAAAATGAAAGGTCGCGACTGACACTTGTCGACATCCTTGGAAGCCTGCAGCAGCGAGCCTGACAGACTGGATGCCCTTACAATAAGCGCTTTGTCATTGATACGAGTAATACGCCCGGGAGCAAAGTTAACCTCCTTAATGGAGTACTCCTGGCACAAGAGCACATCCAGGACATTGTCTCCCACCATGGCACCAAACTCAGCAGTAGCTGCCTTGCCAGACACAAAATAAATGGCAACTTCAGGTATATTGCGTCCGAAAGAGACGCTCAAAATTCCGGTAACCTTCTCCAGGCTGAGGAACTGCATCACATTAAAGATGGTCCCTTCTCTAACTGAAGTAATGTGGAAATTAATGCCCACCGGAAAACCTGCTCAGTCGCGCCACGCCCAGCAACAAATTCAATTATAACCACCCTGCTGTCGCTACTGTCGACAAAAGCCTGTTTACGCTCAGCACCTGGCACGATTATGCTCAAAGATCACAATACTGCCTGCCGAAAAGCTGTATCCGCTTAACCACTGCCGATTTCACGTACTGCCACCTGAATTAACCTGACAATCTAGCGCTCCGCTCTCCCAGAGCAAGCCTGACTTCAGTACGGTCGTCAAACGGGATTGTGCGATCAGAAAGTATCTGATAGTTTTCATGCCCTTTGCCAGCAACAACAACAATGTCGCAGTTAGCTGCCTCTGAGATAGCTATACGTATAGCAGCTGCACGATCAGGCTCTACTCTCGTACACTTCATTGTTTTTATGCCGGCGAGAATATCGGCAATAATCTGCTGTGGATCTTCAGATCTTGGGTTATCTGAAGTCACAACCACCTCATCGCAGAGCAATTCGGCAATCTCGCCCATCTGCGGACGCTTGGAAGAGTCTCTGTCACCGCCACAGCCAAATACACCTATTAGTTTGCCCCCAGCAGGCAAGAGGCTATGAGCTGTTTTCAGTACATTATCAAGCCCATCCGGAGTATGGGCATAATCAACTATGACAAGCGGCTCACTGCCTGACTTGTAAGAGACTACTTCAAAACGACCTGATACACCAGAAAAATTCTCCAGGGCTGCTGCGCAGTCACAGAGCTGCACACCTTCAGAAAGACAGATTGCCAGAGCTGCCATTGTGTTGTAAACGTTAAAGCGCCCGGTCAGCTTAAGTGTCAGAAGACAATCACCCCAGGGCGTGCACAGCTCGACCCTGGTGCCACTAAACTCAAAATGAGAGCTCTTCACATATAGATCAGCGCCTTTGTCCCAGCCATAGCTCAAGTGACGGATCGAAGATCCGCTAGCTTGAGCAAACTCGCAAGCAAGCGCATCATCGCGATTAACAATAGCAGTCTTGTTGACATGCACGCTGTCATTAAGCTCCTCAAACAGCTTACGCTTGGACATCCAGTAATGTTCCATAGTCTGGTGAAAGTCCAGATGGTCTTGCGTAATGTTGGTCAAGCAGGCGGAAGCAAAATGACATCCGGCCACACGTTTTTGAGCGAGAGCGTGGCTGGAGACCTCCATGGCTACATGTGTACAAGAGTCATCTACCAGCGAAGACAGTATCCTGTGCAAATCGGATGACTGTGGCGTCGTGTGCTTTGTGTTTTGATAAGATGGCTGCCCAGGCCAGCGGGACCCTAGCGTACCTATCAAGCCGGTTTTCCGTCCGCTGAAGTTGAGAATATGTTCGACCAGGTGAGTGGTGGTTGTCTTGCCGTTAGTACCAGTTACACCAAGCAAACGCAGCTTGCGAGCCGGATGGTCAAAGTAATGATCGGCAAGGAGTGCCAGAGCCAGCCTGACATCTGCCACCTTGAAGTAAGGCACAGCAACACAAGGCGATGTGCGCTCTGAAAATATACAGGAAGCACCGCTCTTGACAGCTTCAGCAATAAACTGATTGCCGTCCACCTGCTCGCCTGTAAAACAAACAAAAGCATGTCCCGGCTGCACCTGACGCGAATCGTAAGAGATACCGGTTATCTCCAGCTTGTCAGCCGCAAAGCCTGGCTGCTTGCCAACACCAAGCAGTGGCAAGACTGGCTCGATATTCCTCCAGTGATTATCGTGCACCTGGTTGTAATCCTTGAGCTATTTGTCTGCCTGTTGGATGAGTTGGTACGCTTTAGCCTTGAGCTACATGCGGATAGATGCTCACCAACTTGCGCCCGCGCGACATCTCATAACGAACAACACCATCGGCAACTGCAAAAAGGGTATCGTCACTACCTCTTAGTACGTTTGTACCAGGATGAATCTTTGTCCCGCGTTGACGAACCAGAATATTGCCACAGATGGCCCTTTCGCCGCCATACATCTTTACGCCGAGACGCTTCGGTTGACTGTCGCGACCGTTTCGGGTTGAACCTGCGCCTTTTTTATGTGCCATAACGTCTATTTCCCTTGCTTGCCGTAACTTTGCCTTGAGCTGTGCTGAAGAGTCATTACTTCAGATTGGATACAGCTCTAGACATCTGCCTTCTCTTTACTCTTGGCTTCTGCCAGTACTTCATTGTTAACACTGATAGAGTTGACAAGTACTCGGGTATAGCCCTGACGATGTCCTTGTTTCTTGCGTGTCCCTTTCTTCGGACGCATATGATAGACGATGATTTTAGTATCACGTCCGTGAGCCAAAACTTTGCCTGTGACCTTGGCGCCAGCCACATAAGGCTGCCCAACCTGAGATTCCTGTCCACTGACTATCATAAGAACATTTTCGAAGACAAATTCTTGTCCTGGCTCGACCGGCACAAGATCTATATCAACGAACCGTCCAGCTTCCAGTTGGTATTGCCTGCCGCTTGCTTCAACTATGGCGTACATCATCTGTCTCCAGCGTTCTTAACCTATTTACTACCGCTTCATTTCACCTTTATCATTGCTTGAGCGCATGAATCCTGGCAAAATGTTCTCGAAAACTTAAACAAAGCGGCCAACCCTGCTTGTCGCGAAGACAAACGGGCAAACGGTGATGATACCAAACCATATTGTATATAGCAAATCACCAACCTCCCAAGCTGCAGCCGCTAAAGCTTAGCCTTGCCTGAAGAGGCAGTATAATGCAGCTGTCGAGCTTGTAAACGATTATTTAAGTGTCGGATTCAGAGACTCACAGCCAGTGAGGGCAACTGACGGACAGCTGGCAGCTTCTCATATAAAGCAGGCTGCCAGGAAGCAAATAGTTATGTCCGCAGCCTACTGGATAGCAGGTCAGTCAAACGCAGGAGCATGAGATGGCAGAAACTGGCAGTGAAGCTGAGCTGGGGCGAAGCAACAAAAGCGCAACGCCAGGCGACCACCTGCGGCATCTGCTCAATGTCGGTTGGGAGCCAGCCAGCCCGTTAATTCAGAAATATGTACTGGACCACCAATTGCAAAGAGATCTCGAAGAGTGGCTGGTATCCCGGAAGTGAACCTGCTTGAGCCTGCCGCAAATCAAGTGCCGGTGCGACTTGTGAGCATAGAATATGGAGTTTCCATTAAAGCATTTCGTTGTTTCTAAAGCTACGGTTAGAATCTATTAAGTATGTATAAACCGTATTGGAGATTCATAAAACTATGCTGCAAGTTACAAAGAGAGCTCCAGATTTTGAAATGCCTTCAACCAAAGATCTCAAGGCATTAAAAGAGAATGTGCGCCTGTCCGATTACAAAGGCAAATGGTTAGTTCTGTTCTTCTACCCTCTTGATTTCACCTTTGTCTGCCCAACTGAAATAAGGGCTTTTTCTGAAAAGTACGATGAGTTTAAGAAAGCCGGAGCAGAAGTTCTGGCAATTTCTACAGACAGTGTTTTTAGCCATCGGGCCTGGATAACTACAGCTCCTGAAAAAGGTGGGCTCGGTCCGCTTAACTTCCCACTAGCTTCAGACATCACAAAAGACGTCTCTCGCGACTATGGAGTTTTGCTTGAGGACAAGGGCATAGCTTTGCGTGGCTTGTTCATTGTTGATCCTGATGGCATGCTTCAGTATGAAGTTGTTCATGCTCTAAATGTCGGGCGCAGCGTGGATGAGACACTGAGAGTACTTGAAGCTCTCAAGACAGGTGGTCTATGTGCAGCTGACTGGAAGCCCGGGCAGAAACCGCTGCAGGCCGGTTAGCTGAGTGGATGACCTTGCCTAAATGAGTTACTCTGACCAGATTCGCCCGCCAGGCAGGCGAATCTGGTCAGCGAGGGAGGTCACAGCCTTGCATAAGCACCTAATAGACACAGGATCCAAGGAGAAACAAAATGCCGCTGAGAATGGACAGCCCAATGCCATCACTAGAGGGAGGAACTGATTGGTTCATCTCTGAGCCGATCAAAACGGATGACCTCAAAGGACATGTGGTACTCGTCCACTTCTGGGCAGTAAGTTGTGGTATTTGCAAAGAGTCGCTACCCGACATTGAAAAATGGGTAGATGAATATGGTCCGCTCGGACTCAAAGTAATCGCTGTGCATATGCCCAGGCAAGAGAGTGATACTAATATCGAGGCAGTCAAAGAAGATCTGGACTTTTATGAAGTGAAGCACCCTTGTGTTGTAGACAACTGGCACACTATTACTGATGCTTTTGAAAACAAGTTTGTCCCAGCTTTTTATGTCTTTGACAGAGAGCTCAAACTGCGCCATTTTCAGGCAGGAGAAAGAGCACTGAAGATGATTGAGCCTGTTCTGCAGCGCGTCCTCGGCACCACACCTGACCAGACTAAACAGCAGTAGAGTTGCTGACTGCGAGCATTTTGTAATTGCTTATGAAACACCCAGGTTTGGGGCAACCTATTACACTTAGCCCTCAGCGCACCAGCAGCATGTTCAGACGACGACCGTTCCATGACCAGACCGGAGGAAGGCAATGACACAGTCACCTCTCACAACAGCAAAATCACGTCAGTATTTTGCCCGTGCCACACAGGTACTTCCAGGTGGTGTTAACTCTCCGGTAAGATCCTGTCAGGCAGTTGGCGTCGATCCAATAATGATCGATCGAGCTGATGCGGCCTACTTATGGGACGTAGATAACAATCGTTATATCGATTGGGTCGGCTCGTGGGGAGCGCTCATCCTCGGGCATCGCCATCCTCGAGTACTTGAGGCTGTCGAGGTAGGGCTGCGTTATGGCACTAGCTTTGGTGCACCATGTCTGCCGGAGGTGGAGCTGGCCGAACTTATCTGCCACGTGATGCCGGCAGTTGAGATGGTGCGTATGGTCAATTCAGGTACTGAGGCGACAATGTCAGCAATACGCCTGGCACGCGCCTACACAAAACGCTCCTCCATAATCAAGTTTGATGGCTGTTATCACGGACATGCCGATTCATTCCTTATTAAGGCAGGGTCTGGACTGGCAACACTGGGAATATCAAGTTCACCGGGAGTGCCTGCTGAACTGACACGATTGACTATTTCGCTACCATTCAATAGCCTCCCTGCCGTAGAGCAAGCTTTTAAGAAGCACGCAGATGAAATTGCCGCCATTATTGTCGAACCAGTAGTAGGTAATGCCGGCTTGATTTTACCTGCTCCCGGTTATCTCGAAGGCTTACGCGCGCTCGCCACCAAATATGGTGCTCTACTGATATTTGACGAGGTCATGACCGGCTTTCGCGTAGCATACGGCGGTGCTCAGGCGCTCTATAATATAAAGCCAGATCTCACCTGCTTGGGCAAGATTATAGGCGGCGGACTTCCTGTAGGGGCTTATGGCGGCAGGAAAGAGATTATGGAGATGGTGGCACCATCCGGTCCTGTCTACCAGGCAGGCACTTTGTCAGGCAATCCTCTGGCAATGCGCGCAGGACTGGCTCAACTCAAGAGCTTACAGAACCCACAGACTTATGGTGAGCTCAGTCGGAACACACAACGCCTGGCTGACGGCTTAAAAGAGATTGCCGACAAAGCAACCATTCCGCTAACTGTAAGTTCCATCACCGGCATGATCACTCTCTTCTTTGCAAAATCGCCTGTCGACGACTTCAGTGCTGCCCAGAAAGCCGATACTGCACTTTTCAGCAAATTCTGGCAAGGACTGCTTTGCAGAGGCATCTACTGGCCACCGTCACAATTCGAGTCCGCCTTTGTCTCTCTTGTGCACTCCAAAGCAGATATCGACGACACCTTAACAGCAGCCGAGGAGAGCATAGCTGCCTGCTGCGAGTAAAACACAGCTTGTTCCAGCAAGCCGATAATCTATTGTCTGCATCCGGCAACAGGTCATCTGGCAGTATGACCTGACTTGCACCAAGTTATGGACTGAAAAACCGATCCTGCTTCAGGTCAATGTTTCTGGTGCTTGCCTGGAGCGTCGTCATAAAAGACTTCCTGGCTGGTCGGTACTCTTCTTCCAGAGACTGTCCGGCAGGCAGTTCGAGCCGTGCCGGGCGAACTAGAGAAGAACGGGCAACAGTCAGCGCCACGACACAGGATGCACCTCCGGAGACCAGCGTCCGGGCAGCTTCACATAGAGTTGCCCCCGAAGTGTATACGTCGTCAACAAGAACCACTGCTGCTCCATTGACACGTTTTGAGTCACAACTGAACGCGCCCTGGAGGTTAGCAAACCGCTGGCATCGTCCCAGCCCGTATTGAGCTGCAGTAGGCTTGACTCTTGTTAGCGCGGCAGCATCCACTTTGACAGCAATCTGTCTGGCTGCCGAGCGCGCCAGCAGTTCAGCTTGATTGTAACCGCGAGAGGTCATGCGCGATTGGTGCAACGGCACCGGCACCATCACAATCGGGCAACCATTCAGTTGGTGAGACACAAGGGTCCAGGAAAGTACAAGTAGATGAGCTAAATCATCTGCTATGAGCCTGTCATGATCGTATTTCAAGTGATAAATAAGCTTTTTCATGCCTCCCTGGTACGATGTGCCGCTAGCTACAGGCAGATCCAGTCCTGGGCAGCCTGTTGCGCACCAGTCAATTAATGGACGCTCTTTGAGAATCCCCTGCCAGCAACGGAAACACAAAGTCTTACTGCTGCAGCCGGTCTGTGTGCACTGCAAGAGTCTCACATCACCTCGGCAGAGACGGCAACGCTCCAGAAAGAGCATCTCTGCAGCAAGAGAGCCTAATCTATTCAATAACATCGCTACCACACCAGCACCACTCCTCGACCACCAGTCAGACTCAGCTGCCTGGCATGAAGCATCGCCATCACTCATAAATCAACTCTCATTATCTGCACCTGTTATCTTTACCTGACATCGACTACATGAGTCGCCCATATATCTGGACGTAAGCCTGATATGTATAGTTCAATCTGCTGGTCAAAAGGCTTTCATGACACTGCAACAAAAGGAGGCAATACGCGCTCTTTCCTGCCAAGCTGTATATAATTTGCAGATACCTGCTCAGGCAGGTCATCTCAATACAACGATAGCCACTGTGAATTTCAAAGTTCCCACCCAGAATCTAATCGAGTCGGCTGAGGCAGCGCTGACAGAGCAGTTTGCTCACATAGATCAAACAGCTATGATTAATCAGCGCCGGGTGATGGAGGCGCTACGCACCCATCGCATCTGTGATGAGCACTTTGTTGAAAGAACCGGATACGGTAGAGATGATCCGGCTCGAGACGCTATAGACAAACTTTTTGCTACAGTCTTCCAGGCAGAACATGCTGCTGTGCGCATGCAGATGGTGTCTGGCACACATGCTCTCGCCTGTGCTCTGCTTGGCAATCTACAGCCAGGACAGCGTCTGGCCTGCCTCACAGGAAAGCCTTATGACACTCTGGAAGAGGTCATTGGACTGGCAGGCGACCAGCCAGGATCGCTGCAATCGCTGGGAATAGACTATATAGAAGGTGAAGTGGAGCCGGCGCTTACAGGTCAGGCAGACCTGAAAACCATCCTCGCCCCACTTGTGGCACCGCCCACTCAGATGGCCTACATACAGAAATCATGCGGTTACTCTTTCGGGCGCAGATCACTCTCTAATGCCGATATAGCAGTTTTGACCAAAGCTGTATCAGAGCTCAATCCCAAATGTTATGTACTGGTCGATAACTGTTATGGTGAATTTGTCGAATCGGGAGAGCCGACAGCTTACGGAGCAGATCTAATTGCCGGCTCGCTCATTAAAAACCCAGGCGGCGGGCTTGCTTTGACTGGAGGCTACGTGGCGGGCAGGCGTGCCCTTGTTGATGCAGCCCTGGTAAGACTGACAGCTCCCGGTATAGGTGGACAGCTGGGGCTGACATTCAACCAGAACCGTCTTGTGACGCAGGGACTTTTCCTGGCACCTTCAGTGGTAGCTCAAGCTGTTAAGGGAGCACTGCTTTTTGCACATGTTTTCGACGCTTTAGGCTTTACTGTTGCACCGTTACCAACAGAGCGCCGCACTGACATTATTCAAGCTATACGTATGGGCAGCGCCGAACGGCTGGTAAGCTTTTGTCTGGCCATCCAGCAGTTTTCACCTGTCAATTCACATGTAGCTCCAGAGCCTGCTGCTATGCCTGGCTATCAACATAAAGTAGTGATGGCAGCTGGCACATTTATCGAGGGGGCAACAATTGAGCTGTCAGCTGACGGTCCACTACGTCCCCCGTTTGCCGTCTTCCTCCAGGGCGGGCTAACATACCTTCATGTTAAGTATGTCCTGGAAGAGGTTCTAAAGCTCATGGGTAGCGGCGCCTGGCAGTTTGCCAATAAGTAAAGATTTACTTATTGGCTTCCCCATTTGCTTTTTCTTTTCTACAATGAGTCTGGAAGCCTTAGGAGAGTCATGGATGGTTGCTCAAACACAGATGCGGGCTAGTCAAAAGACCTTTGCCAATAAAGACAAAGGCGCCATAAAAATCTTCTCGGGAACTGCCAACCCAGAGCTGGCGCGAGAAGTTGCCGAATACCTGGAGCTTAGCTTGGGGCAGGTACGCATCTGCCCATTCTCAGACGGCGAGATTTATGTCCAGATTCAAGAGAGCGTCCGTGGAGTCGATTGTTTCGTCATGCAATCAACCTGCTCCCCGGTCAACGAAAACTTGATGGAGCTCCTTATCCTTATTGACGCTCTTAAGCGAGCCTCCGCCGGCAGAATTACTGTAGTCGTACCTTATTTCTGCTACGGCAGGCAGGACAGGAAGGCAGCCGGACGCGAAGCTATTACAGCTAAGCTCATAGCCGACCTGTTAACTACAGCAGGCGCCCAAAGGGTACTCAGCCTTGACCTCCACGCCCCGCAGATTATGGGCTTTTTCAATATCCTTGTAGATCATCTGTATGCAAGCCCAGTACTGCTTGAATATATCCGCAACAATCTGGCCCACAACGACGTTGTTGTAGTCAGTCCTGACGTAGGTGGCGTGGCTCGTGCTCGTGCCTTTGCCAAGAAGCTCAACGATGCACCAATTGCCATCATAGATAAACGCCGGACCAAACATAATGAAGCTGAAGTAATGAATATAGTCGGCGAAGTACGGGGCAAAACAGCAATCATGGTCGACGACATGATTGATACAGCCGGCACAATTGTCAAAGGTGCTGAACTGCTGGCCAAGGAAGGGGCAAAGTATATTTATGCTTGCGCCACTCATCCGATTCTCTCCGGTCCGGCACTGGAGCGAATTAACTCTTCTCCAATTGAAAGGCTGGTGGTGACAAACTCAATTCCACACCTGCCTAAGAAGCTTGGCAAGAAGATAGTCCAGGTTAGCGTAGCAAAGCTACTCGGCGAAGCAATCGCTCGCATTCATGACGATTCATCTGTCAGCGAGCTTTTTGAATAGCTATGCTCGTTACCTCTTTCCCAGTAGGACCGCTACAGTGCAACTGCTCTATTGTCACTTGTAAAATTACAGGCGATGCTGCAGTCATTGATCCAGGCGGGGATGCCGAGAAGATAATCCAGGCTGCTCAGGCACACAACCTTAAGATCAAGTACATTCTCCACACTCACGCCCACTTCGACCATGTGCTTGGCTCAAGAGCAGTTAAAGAAGCAACCGGTGCGCAGATTCTGCTCCACAAGGGCGACCAGTGGCTGTACGACAATCTAGCCAAACAAGCAGGTATGTTCGGCTTCGCCACAGGTGAACCGTTGCCGGTCGACCGCTGGCTGGAAGATGAGGAGCAGCTTAAGATAGGTGAGATAACCACCACTGTTCTGCACACGCCAGGGCACACGCCAGGAAGTATCTGCTTCACACTAGCCGATGCAGACAGTATTCTCTTTTCCGGCGACACTCTCTTCCAGCGATCCATCGGACGCACTGATCTCTGGGGCGGCTCGTTTGAACAGATTATTGACTCAATTCAAAGACGTCTGTTCTGTCTGGATGATACAACCAGAGTTATTCCTGGACACGGTCCTGAAACTGATATCTGGTCGGAGAAGAAAGAAAATCCGTTTTTCTCATGACCACTTTGACTAGACCTCAGTGGCAGGATTTCAAGTGTTATGCACAGCCTAACTCTGCTTGATTAGGGGCGGGTTGAACGGAATATCTCTGCCCGGTAAGAAAAGAAAAATATGGCGCCAAAAGGTGTCCACCCCTTAGATTGGTTGTTATCAACGCAACAATCCGAGAGGAGGAC